>JBLHNW010000097.1:0-10184 GCA_047622205.1 Paraglaciecola sp. | reverse complement strand
GACGATGATGCTGTATTAAATGGAAAAATTAACAGTGATAAGCTTGATGCCATTGCACGTATGTCTGGTGCTGATTACAGCTTAACAAGAGAACGCATTCAGCTGTCGCGTTGACCGAAGGCGCATTAGCGCTGCGTGTGATGTCGAATATAAAAGGCAAACTGGACGGTGGTGAAATGCCAAACAATATCAATAAACCGGGCAAAATATACGTGATTACATATCAGAATAGATGCCGCGCTGTAGTGGTTAACTATCTCGTGTTTAACTATCTAGTAGTAAACGAATAGAGGAAAATGCTAGCTAAGCCACTAAAACAGATGATTTATTGTGTTAAGTTAGGAGGCGTATTTAAGCCTCTGCTATGGATAATCGAATGGCTAGAGTTTCGTATTATTGAATAAGGCAATCTGAACTTAATGAGTCATCTTAATTATATCGACAATTTCCACCACGACCTCCTGCGCTCTCAAACAACACCCCTACTTATTGAGTTGAACCAAGATGATATAAAGCGCTTATACAAAGGCGCTACTTCAGCACAGTTGCAAAGTTTACCCGTACTTGTCGCACAACAAACCTATAATAAAAATCGCTCTGATAAAGCAACGGACATCTTACTCATTAACGCTGATGCAAAGGGGTCTTCGGCAAGTTTTGTGTTACTCGACACCATGCTTGAGCAGCTACGCAGTGAACTTAAAGGCATTAAAAATCTTGCCACATTAAAAGAATCGCTTAAAGCGGCGGCATCGGTCGCGACAGGTGGCATGCTCAATGATTTTATCGGCGATCAGTTAGATAAAGGGATGGATTTTATTTTTGATGAAGTCGGTGAACATTTCTCAAAAATGCTCACTGATGTCGTCGGCAAAAATATGGATCTATCTAAGACCGTATTAAGCAACGTTGAAAATTTGTTGCATGACAATCTCGGTAATAGCTTAGGCGATGTACTCAACAAGGTGAGCCAGCAGCAATTATATTTGTCATCCACCGCTAAAGCCGAAATCAACTTGTTGTCTAACGCCTTTTCCAAAAGCCAAAAGCCCGATATTTTTCAGTTAGCCTTCAAGCTATTACTCGCGATAGGCTTAGATGCACCTAAACTGATTTATGTGAATAACCCGCATCAACTCGATGACAACTCTCTGGCATTGCTTTCGCTATTATTTTCTTTTGCAAAAAATCAAAAAGACCAGGATAAACATGTCGGGATCTCTGTGGTATATGCCTATACCGACGATCAATTTCAGCTCTATGATGAAGTCAAAGACACACTAAAAAACAAACAACAACTGCTCGCAGCGCAGCGTCGTTTTGTACAACGCTACGCCATGTTAGAGCGTCCCAGCAGTGATATACCCACCGTTGCTGTGAAGTCATCGCTATTTATTGGTCGTGATGAGGAGCTGGATAAACTAAGCGCACAATTTGTAAACCGAAAGCCAACAACATTGTCAGTTATTTCTGGCGAGCCCGGCATTGGTAAAACGGCCCTCGTCAATCAGCATGTCGCGAGCATTCACAAACAAGGACGCACCATTGCCCTCACATTATTGAATGAAGTAGGGCATAGCTCCAGTAACACTGGGTTAAGCTCATTAGAAAAAAGTATTCTCGATGAAGCTAAACGACTCGAATTATTAAATGGTTGGAAAGATAAAAGCCGCAGTTTTGTCAAAAATATGGCCACTAAAGAAAATGCCATTAAAGCGATTGGCACTATTTTTTCAGGGGCAGATAAAGCGTTAAGCATTGCTGATGCAGGCTACCAACGCTTGATGGTGGACAATCACCTCGACAAGGTAAAGCAAAACAGTGCCGGAGACTTAGATAACAAACAGGGAAATGAAAAACAGCGTCAGTTTAACAATCTTGATAAAGCGATTGAGAAATTGAAAGGGATCAGCTCTGAGCCGTTGCCGATGGTGTTGTTTATTGACGACTTGCAATGGATAGACAATACCGCTAGTGAATACATTTTAACGCGTTTATTGTCGCAGCCCGACTTATACATTGTCGCCACGCTGCGCCCCAGTGACGCTGCCACCATTTTGAAAGAACAACAAACGAACCCGTCACTTTATGCGTCTTCTTTAGCCTTACTAAAAGCCTGTGAAGTCAGAGGCTGGCAAGACTGTAGCGAAGACATTGACATTCGAGGCCTGCTGACTGAAAAAATCGCACTCTCTGGATTTGATAAAACCGCGTTAACTCAGCTCATTACCAAGGTTGTCCAAGGAGAATCGGCTAAGCAGCAAGCATTGGCGAATGCTATTTTCTCTGCGCTTGCAGGGGCAGACGCCAACGATGTAAATACGCTGTTTGCCATTGAAACCGTTAATATGCTGTGTGATGCCAAGCTTTACAGTGAAAATACACTTGATCGCTTAATTTTACAGGCTCCGCTGCGTTTCAATCCTGACGTCACAGATGTAGAAGCCGTATTAGCTCAAACCTTCACAACATTGCAAAATAAATATCAAGATTCACTCAGCCATGCAAGCCGTTCAACCAGCGGTCAAAGCTTCAACCTAATGGCCTATGCGGTGCTTGAAGAGCGCCTGCATCTTCTGAAATTGTACTTTGGCGAACAAGGTAATACAGCTGTAAATACCTTGTTGTTTTCATCGCTACTTGGTGCACCATTTTCGTCAGATCTAGTCAAAAAGGTGATGGATGCTGTCATCAATTCGGATACCCTCGAATTACAGCCGTTGAGGCAGCATCTTGGTAGCAATCATTTAGATGGTAATGACCTTAGTGCAAGCAATGAGCAAACATATTTACGCCCAGAGCACTACGCTATCATCGATGAGGTATATGAAATATTACGCCGCTTATCGACTGACGGTGATAAATACCAATACCGGCATGGTCTTTTACATACCTTTTTAGATAAGCAGTTTGATTATTTATTGGATAGCGTGCTGGTTGAAAGCACAGTCAAGGCTAAAGATGAGTTGATCGGCTTGATACTGACTACCGTGAAAGACGTAAAGGTTCAGCTTGATTTAGATTACAGAGTAATTTCGAGTTTGACCTCTGAGCAAATCAGAAACATGCAGTTTTACCAAAATGTTGAATTGAATGTGTTTGCTAAAGGTTTTACGCTAAACCCTGACGTGTGGGCTATGGGGTACACCGCAATCCTCAATAATTTGTCATATTCTTATATGCAAAATAGCCAATTCAGTGATGCAATTGCGCTGGAAGAAAAGGCGCTTGTTATAACCGCGCGACATTATGCCAAGGCACCGGATGTATGGGCGGTGGGTTACACGAACAACCTCAATAATCTTGCCGCTTCTTATAGAAAAATAAGCCGAGCCAATGACGCGATTGCGCTGGAAGAAAAGGCACTTTTGATAAGCGAAAAATATTACGCCAGAGCACCGAGTGAGTGGGCTGATATTTACACAACGGTCCTCGATAACCTTGCTAATTCTTATCGGCAAAACAACCAAGTCAGTAAAGCTATTCCGCTTGTAGAAAAGGCGCTTGAGATAAGTGAACCTTATTATGCAGAGGCACCGGATGTGTGGGCCAGGAGTTTTACCACTATCCTCGTTAACCTTGCTCTTTCTTACAAGGAAAACTATCAAGTTAGTGATGCCGTTAGGCTTTATAAAAAGGCACTTGTGATCAATGAGCACTATTACGCAAAGGATCCCGATGAATGGGCTAAAGGTTACACCGCCAATCTTGGCAATCTTGCCGACGTATACAGAATAAGGCAGACCAGTGAAGCGATAGAGCTCGATGAAAAGGCGCTTGAGATTAGTGAACTCTATTACGCCAAGGCGCCAGGTGTTTGGGCTGGAAAGCATACGACTATTCTTGGAAACTTAGCGTATTCCTACAAGGAAAATGGTCAAGTTAGTGACGCGATTTCAATTGAAGAACAGCAACTTAAAATTCTTGAACAATATTATGATAATGCACAAGATGTATGGGTTAAAGATTATGCAACCGCACTTAATAATCTCGCTCTTTCTTATCATAAAAACAAGCAAGTAGCTAAAGCGATTACGCTGTTCGAAAAGGTAATTGCAATTTATGAACAATATTATGCCAAATCGCCAGATGAGTGGGTTAATAATTATGCTGTCAGTCTCTACAATCTTGCGGGCTCTTATTTTAAGAATGGTCAGCTAAGTGACGCGATCTCAGATTTTGAAAAAGTGTTTGCCATCTATGAACATTATTACGCCAAAGCACCGGATGTGTGGGCTAAGCAATTCAGAAACATCTTTCAAACGCTTGCAGGTGTTTTCCAGCAAAAAAATCAAGCAAATGACACGTCTGAGCTCCAAGAAGATAATATTGCCATTTTTGAAAAGCGCTACACCAAAGCATTAACAGCCGCGAAGGTAAAGGCATATGCAGATAAGCACATGCTTTCTAAACAGGAAAAATCAAGCGATGGTGCCGTTGTACCTAAAGAAGCGATTTATGATCCCGTTGCCGAGCAAGAAGAGGAAGATCGTTTTGAACGTGATGCTGATGCCAGAGTAAAGCGTGCGATAGCAAATATATTGCAAAAAAATAGTACGAAAAAAAATAGTACGCAAAAAAATAGTGCGCAGCAAAATAACCAAAGTAGCGATACGATTAAACATGAAGAAAAGTCACCCGCAATAAGTGAGCTAAATTATGCTACTTTGCCGACTTCTCTAGTTCGGAAGCATACAGGCAGTATGCGTAAGCTTGCCAGTTCTTACAAGCAGAAAAAACAATACCGCGAGGCGATCAAGCTTGAAGAAAAGCTACTTGCGATGCATGAACACCATTACACGCAAGCGCCGGACATATGGGCCAAGGATTATACCAGCAGCCTCAACAACCTTGCTTTCTCATATTATTATAATAATCAGGCTAATGACGCCGTTGCACTTGAAGAACGGTCGCTGGTGATAAGTGAGCTATATTACGCCAAAGATCCCGATGCCTGGGCAGCAAATCACCTCACCAGCCTTGGTAACCTTGCATTTTCTTACAAACAAAAAAGACAAGTCAATGATGCGATCAGGCTTGAAGAGAAGGCGCTTGCGATAGGTGAGCTGTATTATGCCAGGGATCCAGCTGTCTGGGCGAAAGAATGCACTATCACGCTCGGTAATCTCGCTGTGTCTTACAAGCAAAATAATCAGGAGCGTGAAGCTATGCAGGTGTTAGCAAAGCGGCATGCTATCTATGAGCAGCAATACGCAAAGGCAGCAGATAAGTGGGCAAATGATTATAATACCAGCCTTAATGGTTTAATTGTTTGTTATCAAAGAAATAACCAGATCAGTGAAGTGACTGCGCTGTTAGAAAGTAGACACGTAATCCATGAGCACTATTACACTAAGGAGCCGGTTGGTTGGGCGAAGCATTACACAAAAAGCCGTAATGACCTTATAGCGCATTACGAGCAAAACAACCAAATGGAGAAAGCAGCCTCGCTTAAAGAAAAGGTAATTGCGGCTCCAGAGGTTAAAAATCCAGGTTCGTGGGCAGAAGGATATACAACAACCATCTCCCCAAATTACTCAATTCCTTATAGCTATAAGCAAAATAAATAAACAAAAATATAAGAAAAACAATTAAACATGAAGAAAGGTGCTAATTATCTGTGAGTAATATGCCGCAGTAAATTAGCACCTTTTTATTAGCCCATTTTTATTAGTGAAAATTGATTACTACAAGGACAATTATGAGTAATGAAACCCCTGAGCCGCGAAGTACCTGGACGTTGCGGATCATTTCCCCAACATTTAATGATGAACTATACCTTTGGATGTCTACCATTCCAGTGCTTTGTGGATTAATGCAATTTATCCTTAGCTTCTGTTATTACCTGATGTTTATGGGAAAGGTGTTTGTGCTCGGTAGCGGCAAAAATGCATCTTCTGGAGGTGGTTTAGGTGCGTTAATGCTGGTGATCTTGTCGTTTATCGTTACCATCGGTTTGTTTGGTGCCTTTATAGTTGGTTTTACCTACGGTTTCGCTTCACTCGCTTTCCTCTTTGAAAGTGCACCTTGGCTTATCTATTTGTGGCTGGCAGTTGTCATTCTTGGCTCAATATTCAAAAACAGTACTAAAGTCAAAACTATTGGCGATGACGAAGATAAATACGGATTAAGAAATGTGTATTTTGCGGGCATGGGCGTTGCCGCTATCATGCTTATATTTGTCGGTAACCACGTGCTGAAAAATGATATGGTTGAGATGGGTGGAGGTAATTGGGTCCTGATCCCTTTTGGCTTATTCGCATGCTTTCTTTCTCTTTTTCACGGGATAGTTAAACCAGCTGTCACTTCTCTTATCGTTATTTATATTCGTCTCTTCGTGAAGCCAAGTGATGAGCTTAAAGCAATCATTAAGCAGCGTCATGAAACGTCTATGGAAGTGGCAAGGGCAAGTGGTAGAGGGCTAAACTATCTGCGTTATACGACGCTATTTTGTTTAATCGTACCACTCATTGGTGTGCGTTTGCTTGATGTATTTGGACTTGGTCAGCAAGTTATGGGGCCGTTCCTTGCCCCTTATACCTTCGATCTATTTTTATTGATGTTTGGACATGTAGAACTCGGGATTTGGCTTGCTTTATTCGCTTGGTTCGGTGTTGCTTCTCTCATATCTCCGCAACGAAGCATTATTGCCAAGCTTATTCGTGCCAGCGGTAAAAACTCAATGGCTGCAACGAAAGCAATCGTCGTTATCGGCGTAGTCAGTTGCTCTATTCTTGCTGCGGGCTTAACAGCAGACCTTGACCTTGTAACCGGATTCGATAAAGACAATCCTGATAGTGTCATTCTCCAAAAATCACGTGATGGCCATAAATATTTTTCTCACCGTTATAGTGATGATATGGCCCGAAATCAACCTGAGTTATTTGAATATCTCAACATCGAAGCCCCTAAAAAATTTGAAAGCACTTGGAATTATAAGCCTGGGACATCAAAATTCAAACGCGAGAAGAAACGATATATAGAAGGTTACTATTATGATGCTCACAGCAAAGCTGTCACGTCTAAATATCGTGAGTTAAAGCAGGGTTTTAAGCGTTTCATGATGATTATATCTGTTGCTGTGCTTCTGGGGGCCTTCACAACATCAGCAGTTCAGCTATCGATGTATAGCCTGTCAGGGGGTGCTATGTTTTTCATATTAGCGACTTGCATGACGGGAAACTTGAAATTTATTGATAATATACAAGACAGTACGATAGATGGTGCCCGTAAAATCCATTTTTACGTCACACATAGCTCGTTTGATTCACGTGAGTATCGCAAACATCTCGAGGCTCAAGGGCTATGATTTCATGAATATAAAAACGGCGCGTTAAGCGCCGTTTTTATATCTGCCGAAGCATTGATAGGGCAAGATGGTTTGAAACAAATAGTGAAGCAAAAACCTTGGTTTCAGAGTTGATATACAGGATACCTAGTAATAGGTATAAAATTAAATTTTGATGGGTCTATAAAAATAGAGTAATAGGTCTAGACAAATGAAAAGATAGGTATAGACTATTTTAAAAACAAGAGCATAGCTGTTTTTTTTCGCTAAAAAATTTGACGATGTGCCCCATATTGGCAGATTGTCCACTCGAACTATTTCATATTTAAAGCGACCCTGTGAAGGCTAAACTTAGACTCCACAAGCATTCATGTTGATGACAACTATCTTGAAAAACACCGAGACTGTAATACGGTTATTTAGTTAGTCCGTGGTGCAGTTTTGATCACCGAAAATTAGGCCTGTATCCCCGTTTACACCCAGGCAGCAAGTGGAAATATTAACGATAATAAAGGCGTTAAAAATATCGTTAAGCAACATGTTAAAAGTCTTAGAGCTGCCCATAACAATGTTGGGAGTCGGGACGAAATCTCAAGCTAATTTGACATGATTGAGCATAAGATTCGAGAAGAGTTGAGAGCTAAAAAATGTATATTTCCCTAATTTAAAATACAAGACCAGTCAAAATTAGACCGCCCGCTGGGCTTTCTTCTGCTTTCTGGGTTTCGACATTTGTAACTATTTCATATTTGTAACTCTTTCATAAGTGTAACGCCTTAGTTCTAAATGTCGGGTATGGATTGTTTTGCAGTTAATTTTGTTTTTATATTTTTGTTTTTGTTTTTGTTTTTGTTTATAAATAGGAGAAGTTATGTTTTTTTTCGAAGACATCCCATTGCATTCCGCATTTATGTGGTTTGGGATTTTGGGTGGTCTCTTGATCGCCAATGAAATTACCCGCTTTAACAAGCACACGGGTATTTTCTTTTTCATGATATTACCGGCAATTCTTGCAGTTACGGTATGGCCGACCACTTCCGGTGCCGATTCCGGTTCCCAAACTGCGAACTGGTTTGCCTGGACAAAAGTGATCTCAGCATTAATAGGGTGCTGGATTGGATTATTTTTGCGGTTTACCAAGAAAAGTCAATCAAGTAAGTATTTTCTACTTTTGGCGCCGAGTATCCTAGTTATCAACATTCTTGAAGCTGTTATTCGGGAATTCGAAGTAGTTAACATGCAAGGATTTACCGAAGGCATGTTCTATATGGGTGGCCCTTGGAATTACCTTAATGCAATCGCCGGTATCTTCAACCTGCTTGTTGTATGTGGTTGGTTTGGCATTGTGATCACCAAAGATAGACACCATGACCTTGTATGGCCTGATATGACCTGGTTCTGGATCATCGGATATGGTCTGTGGAATTTTGCTTATGTGTATAACTGCCTAACAGACCGTTCATTCTACAGTATGGCGTTAATTATATCGGCTACAATACCCGCCTTACTTATGAAAAGAGGCGCCTGGGCTCAGCATCGGGTTCATACCCTAGCGTTGTACATGATGATGATGATGACGATCCCTGACTTCTTTATTATGGGTAAATACGCAGTAGCGTCAACCCATAATCCTGTTACTTACTATACGATTAGTATCATAGCGTTAGTATTTAATGCGGGCATTTTTGGTTATCAAATCTATACAATTATTAAACGTAAGAAAAACCCACTCACAGATGAGCTTTATGATCATCTTAGTGAATCTAAGGGCATTAAGGCTGAAAATGCGCATCTCATAGAAGAAAAACATGCTGCTACAGCATAATTAGATAAAAGGCTCCGATCCCTTTCGGAGCCTTTTTTTTTGGATACAAATACCTCTTTTACAAGCCCCAGATTTTTAGCTTCCTGATCCGTAAAATCATAAATGATCACCCATTGACACTTATGGAACTACTCAGGGCGATAATGTAGGACTTTGGGTTGTACGCGGTGGTTCTAACCAGAACTGGACCGGCGCTGCGCAATAAGATAAGCAGTTAGATTTTGGTAAAGACTGAAAAGCACAGGGATTTATCTCTGTGCTTTTCTGCTATATGAGTATTCACCATTACAAACCCGACCACCTGGAAGACACAGGGATAAAACATCCGGTTTCAATTAATGTTTTTTTTGGGTAAAGGACAATTATTCCTCCTATACTTTTACTGAATGATTAGACATAAATACAATGAGAAATCGCATTCAAACAAAAATGTAAATCTTCAGGCAAAGATAACAGAATGTCGGTTCGTGGCTACAACATCCTTTATTCTCCTCCACTTGCTGATTCTGCTCGGAACCTTAAGCCCTGCGTTGAGTCGAGCCGCCAATGGCTGGAATGTTGATCTTACTGATGAGGAAGCTCAACAGATAGCTAATGGCGCGTTGACGATAATGTCCTTTACGCTACTACCTGACATCACCACAAGTTCGCTTTCAATCAATAGTGGAACAGGAGATGATGCAAGTCTCATGCAGACCACTTTAGGGGGCGGGTTTACGATTAGCGAAAAGTATCCACTGTACGCTGAGGGAACGTTAGGTTATGCGCGCTACCGGCCGACTTTTGTTGCGACAAACGGGGATGAACAAATTTACATCAAGCCCACCTGGAATAGCTTATCTGTGACAGGCGGGGTTGGTTGGGACTTTCCAATTGATAAAAAACAAGAGCTCGTGTTGCGGCCAATCTTTAACTTTACCCTCGGGCATGTCACTTCAGATCTCTCTATCGCTCAGACTCTGCTTGAAGAGAGATTCGATCTAGACCTAAATGTTATTGATGGGGGGGGAATGACAGCCTATGGTCTGGGCGGCTCGGTCATGTTGGATTATGAGTTCTACAGTGATGATC
>JBLHNW010000096.1:0-10187 GCA_047622205.1 Paraglaciecola sp. | reverse complement strand
CTAAAAACTTCCTCGCCTTTTATGACCATACGTCGATCTCTTTGGTCGGCCGGCATCACCTGAACGGGGGTTGATAGCTGAGCCTGCCAAATCGTCGCCGCAGTGATATCGCCAATAGTTAATTCACGTTCTACACCATCGGCATCGTAGTCCAGATCAAATCCTTTCGCAGGGTTCATATCAATAGATTACAAGTTTCATTGTTGATGATTTTTTCTCATCGTAAAAAACCCTAACGTTATGAATGAGAGTTGTGGCTATTTACGAGGCGGTGCGCAGAGGTAATAACACCATTTGGCAGTGCTAATATCTAACTCGAAAATTTATTCGTTTAGCTAGGTCAATCACAATATTTGCCCCGTGTGTTAGAAGCTGCGGAAGTATTAAGTACAGTTTATTTCTGTTAAATGGCATATCACTATCGCCTTCTTTTTTAATAACAGTTGAATTGTTATTCAGTAGCCAAAGCTTATAAATACCTAAACACAGCAGGAGGTATATTCTGTACAAAAAAGAAACACCAGCACGTTATAAATTCAACGGATTAAGTAATTTAGAAACCACTATTTTAGTCAATCTTAAGTCAGGTAGTTAAATACTTGCAGTAAATATGACTCACACTGTTTTTGGTATATAGAAAAATGCCTACTATCCAAATTTATTGAATCCATACCGAGTTTACTTCAATCATGCAGTGCTTCTTATAAATTCAATTCAGTATAAACAATGGATTGATCGCCATTTTGATAAGGAACTGCTTTTTCGCCTCTCAGTTTGGATAATTCACTAAACGTAGACGGCAAGCCTGCATAGATTGAAGCAACTAATATTTTGGTAGGCTTTCCCTTGGAAAAGTTCAGCAGCAGTTTTGTCTCAGCGCAGGATACACCTCGGCAATGATATTGATAATAGTTATCCCGGAAGCCGTTTTCACCTTTAAATCCAAGGGATTCACCATTAGTTTCAATCGACTGTAAACCCGAATCAATTGGCACATAAACAACGAGATCACTTAAATTTTCTGGAAATGCCGACAAATTTAGTTGCACTTTTTTTGCGAATTCACTGCTTTCAAGCTCAAGAATGTTAACTGTTACCGCCTCAATCGCTTCAGAATCCACCTTAGTGTTGTAAAACTGCCATGCGGTCCAGGGCAGAACTGCTGTCAATTGAGTTTCTTCGGGGAGAGCGGTAAGCAGTTCAGTGGATGGTTGATTTCTTTGATGTCCCTTAAGAATAAAAGCTTCACCCTCTGGGTTTTGTAAATATTGCATATTAAGGTGTTGAGGCATCCATTCGGTATATGTGCCCTGCAGACTTGTCCAGGCAACTCCAAAAAACATGACTATTGAAACACCATAAAGTAGTTTCTTGAATCCATTGGCAGCACTCGAATCCATTGTTAAAAGTGGCAGTAAAGAGATAAAAACGAATCCCAGTACCAATCCAATTGCCGCACTCATCTGATAGCCCACCATGATTTCCAACACATACGCAATTGGCATAAAACTCATAGCGCATATACACGAGCTAATGATTAACACCAAAGTATGTATCGTGGCTTTCGATTGTTGTGGAAAATCAGCTGAAACTAACCAAACAAGCACTAGTAGGCCTAGGACACTGGCCACGGCCGGCAGAATAAACAGGAAGCTGATCCCAGGCATCAAGATACTCGTTACCAAACTGAGCAATACCCAAAATACGCTGACTGCGAGCAACATGTTAAAAGAGTTAGCATTACGAGCGAACCAACGGCCACTCGACAGCCCAAGAAGTGCCACACTGAGCCACAGTGCTAGCTGCATTGGCAGCTGATTGCTATACCAAGGGTAATCACTTCCACTGATAGTTTGAGTAAGTAATTTAATACCCATCGCGGCAAGAACTGAACACAGCAATATAATCAAGGTCGCCAGCAAACCTTTAAATACCTGTTTAATGTTTATTTGTTGTTGCTTTGAAAACAGAACTATTACAAGCACTAGAAACAGAACCAATAATGCTGAAACTGCCACACTGGCAGATTCACTCCAACTTATGACGAACAGCCCTAGCACATCGCTGTAAACCAGATTGCCCGTTTCAACTTTGCTTAAATCCAGATCTTTAATATTATTTAATACACCCCAAACATTGTCACCGTGTTCCTGCAAACTTCCGCGATCAAGATTTTCAAGATTGTCTAACGGCGTGTGATAGTGAGGTAATCGTTCTGCATGAGCGAAATTGAGGCCCTGTAGGCCATGTTCTTTGAAAACGGTGAGGTCGGTGTCATTGGGAAGAACCTTATAAACCTCATAAAATAGCGAACTACTTAATGGTGCCTTTGCGGTTTGAGCATAATGCTCAACTAGCCAGCCACTGTCTTCGCCTGTTTCGAACATTACACTCTTACCCGAGCTGCCACGAGCCTCGACGTTTATAGCGAGTTGCAGGGTCTTAGCTAAAGGATGTTGTTCCATGAAAGCTAAGGCGCCAAACAGACCAAACTCTTCACCTTCATTAAATAATAATACGATGGAATTTCGCGGTTGCTCAATGAGTGTCAACAGACGGGCAGTCTCTAGCAAGGTGCCAACCGCTGCGCCAGCATCACTGCCACCAGGACCGGCGCTCACAGAATCGTAGTGTGCAGAAAGTAAAATCCCCTTCCCTTTTTCACTTCCTTTTATGTGAACAATAATATTTCTCACTCGAGTACACCGAGCCAATCCCCTGTCGGTATCCCGACAAATTTGAATGTCCTGAATTTCTTCCTGATATCCCATACTTCTAAGTAAGCTAACCAAGCGCTGTTCAACCACGCGGTTAGCAGGGCTATCGACTGGATGAGGGATTTGTTCACGGGTCAATTGTTCCAGCATATTGAACGCTCGCTCGCTGGAAAACACATTGACAGGTGCGGCCTCAGATAAAGCGGTAACACTGCCTAATTGCGACTTGATAAAGGTTGCGATAAAGATAAATAGCAATAATGAAATTAGTAAAGATTTTAGCGTTAATGTCGGCAGGTTCTGTTGCATTATTTTCCTAATCTTTTTATTTTTAAAAAACGACAAATAACAGTAACGCATTACTACAAGGCTAGCCACACGATTTGTTTATACTCGTCATCCTTGAAACTGCATGTTTGTTGGCTACAATCATTCGCCCAAATCACCTAGCGGGATAAGCTCTTGGGGTCTCATTCATTTTCCGCCGCCATGCAATTCCAATAATTTTGAGTATATATCTATGCGCTTAGGGTATGTGAGTCGAACAACATTTCGAGCATAAGTTGCTTCTCAAACGTTGCCTGCTAAGCCTTATTAAATAGTTAGGCTTGGACAGGCTTAAATCGTGGAGGTAAAGATAAGGTTAGCGATGATTTTCACACAATACATACTGTCTAAATCATTATCACGCTTGCGATAAAATAACCGATAAAAGCCAACATGCCGGCAAATAATGCGTACGGCATTTGCGTGCGTACATGGCTTAATAAATCGCAACCCGAGGCAATTGACGACACTGCAGTGGTGTCAGATATAGGTGAACAATGGTCACCAAACACTCCTCCTCCTAAAATGGCAGCCAGCACCAGTGATGGTGGTAAACCCAGAGTTTGAATCAATGGCACGCCGATAGGTACCAAAATTGCAAAAGTCCCCCAGGATGTTCCCGTTGTAAAAGACATAAGCCCTCCAGCCAAAAACAGAACCGGCACTATTAAAGTCAGTGGCAAGTAGTCACCAACAATATTTGCGACAAACACGCCGGTACCTAACTCCTTTAAACTGGCTCCAAGTGTCAATGACAGCAGCACAATAGTCACCAGAGGCAAGATCTCCCCCATACCTTTGAAGCCGGTTTCAACCAATTCTTTGTGAGTGTACTTTCCCGAGGAAAGTAAAAGAAGATACGCAACTACGCAGGCTAACACGGTAGCGTACAAAACGGATTTACTGCCACTACCGCTGGCAAGATCGCCATTTCCAGTCCACAACATAAAACCAAGCATGCCGAAGATCATTGTAGCCAAGGGGATAAGCATATATCTGGCTTTACTCGCAGGGATAGGCACACTCTCGCCTTCTAGTTGTTCAAGCTCAATCTCTGCCTGACGCATAGGACCATGCACTCTATCTGTCAAAATAGTATATAAAACAACTAGCAAAGTAATAATTGCATAGAAGTTAAAAGGAATTGTACCCCACAGGATAGCCACCGAGGATTGTTCCAAATCATAGTTGTTTAGTAAACTCAGTACGAAAGCCCCCCAGCCATTTAGGAGAATCAGAATACAAATAGGCGCACTGGTACTATCAATAATATAAGCAAGGCGTGCTCGACTCATCTTGTATTTATCGAATAGTCCGCGAGATAATATACCCGAAGCTAATACACTTAAGTTTGACTCTATAAAGACCGCGGTGCCGGTAAACATGGTCAACAAACCGACCCTGCGTTTATTTTTCGCTATGCCTTTATTGATCAGTAAAGCGACCGTTGCTGTAACTCCTCCTGAGTTTCGGATGAAAGCCAATAGGCCCCCAATCAACAAACTGAACAGTAAAATTCTACTATTTCCTGGCGAGCTTACAATTTCGATGATCCGTTCAATCGAACCAATGGTTCCATCAAAACCAATCTCAAACACATTCTCTATTTGCCTAGAATAGGCGAGCAGCAACTCAGCAGAAAAAATTGCCAATATCAGAGCCAAAATAACTTCTTTGCGCCAAAAAACGATAATAATGGCAATAATAGGAGGGAGTACAGAGTACCAATGCATAAACAACCTTATTATATTATGTGGAAATGAATGTTTTTATTATGCCGCTAATGGATCCATTAAGCCCTGCAAAGCAAAGGAGTGCAACGTCAGAATGCACAATATGAGCAACAATTATCGTCGACGGTTCGCGCTCAACACACTCATTGAGCCTTCAAGTTACAGTGGCAAGGCCGTAGTGTATTTTATTTGTTCCATAGCAAAACTTGAAGTCACGTCTGACAAATCGATGCCATTCACCAATTTTTTATAAAATACATCAAAGGCCTGCATGTCTGCCACGACTACTTTGAGCATATAATCATACTCACCGCTCATTCGGTAAAACTCGACGATTTGCTCAATATTCGCTGCATGTACAGCAAACTTTTTTAGCCAGACAGAGTCGTGTTTAGCGGCTTTTACCTGCACAAAAACAGTCAAATTTAAACCTAATTTCTGGGCATCAAGTAAAGCCACACGTTTAGTGATTACTCCCTGCTTTTCTAGTGTTTGTATGCGTCGCCAACATGGTGTTGTACTCAAACCTATTTTTTCTGCAATTTCACTGACGGACTGTGTAGCGTCTTTTTGTAGTAAACGTAGTATTTCACCATCTAACTTATCCATAACTTTTAATTTCTTTTAAATTACACATCTTAGAATATATTTCTAATTTATCAGTTTTTCAAACAAAGTACGCAATAATTTTCTAGGCTTGACATGGCACATTATTACTTATCCTACCTAGCAACAAATAAGGCCTTTCATGCAAGCTAATTCGGTCACATTGGTCATTAACAACCAAGATCTAAAACCTCAACAAGAGCCCATGGCGCGTATTTACGACGATATCACCCAAACCATTGGTAATACGCCTTTGGTTCGTCTCAGCAGGTTTGCAGATAAATACGATGTGCAAGCCAATATTCTGGCCAAAGTGGAGTATTTTAACCCAGCAGGTTCGATTAAAGATCGCCCGGCGATGGCAATGATCGATGCCCTAATGAACTCTGAAAAATTTAATTCTCAAACCGAAATAATCGAAGCGACCTCTGGTAATAATGGAGTAGCCTGTGCGTGGATATGTGCCATGAAAGGGATCAAACTGACCATTGTCATCCCTGAACATATGTCTATTGAACGCCAAAAACTGATCAAACATTACGGCGCAACGATTGTCACCACAGCTAAATCATTAGGCACAAAAGGGGCAATTGATGAAGCCCGTCGATTGGTTGATGAAAATACTTATGCCGTGATGCTCGATCAATTCGCTAATCACGCGAATCCGGATACACATTTTAATACTACGGCACAAGAAATATGGCGTGACACAAACGGTCAGGTAGACATTCTGATTGCCGGCATAGGAACAGGTGGCACTATTACCGGGATAGCTAAAGCGCTTAAAGTACGTAATCCTCAGATTCAAATTGTTGCGGTTGAACCGGCGTCTTGCCCGGTACTCAGTGAAGGCCGCAGCGGAGTGCACAAAATTCAGGGCTTAAGCTCTGGCCATGTGCCTGATGTGCTGGATGTATCAATACTGGATGAGATAATTCCGGTGAGTAACGATGACGCCATTGATTATGCCCGCCAATTGGCGAGGGTTGAAAGTTTGCCAGTGGGTATATCGTCCGGTGCAGCTGCCTATGCGGCCCTTACGGTAGGACAGCGCCCCGAAAACACGGGCCTCAATATTGTCACTATTTTGGCAGATACTGCGGAACGCTATTTCAGTACAGAATTGTTTGAGGAGTAACTTACCCCCTGTGATGGTCTTTGAATTTCCACTTCGACGCTTTTCTTTAGAAACAGTATTATGCACATAATCCCTTGTGGCTCGACCATTGGAAGATCATTTTAAAAGAGTTGCAGGGGAAGTAACGAAACGGAACAATCGTGACATGATAAAGCTCAAATATTCGATATGATTTAGACATTGCAGGTAAGCCTGCTCTTTTGGCCCTTATAGCCATCAAAGAGGGCGACATGAGCAGTCTGGGAAAAAGTATCCCTTCGTTTATTATATTGCTTAACCCACTCTATCAGCATCGCTAAATTAGCATCTTGAGCAGCCTTTGAAACATATTTATGTGGCTCCCACGGGCGCTTTTTAGCGTTTTCAACGCAGTTTTCTATCGGCAAATCCATAAAAATTATTTCAGTCGAATATGCGAGAGTTATTTGTAGTAGATCTGCGTAACAACCTTCTATCACCCAAGCTTTATTAGTTTTAATAAAGTGCTCAATCTCTACTTTTGACTGAGGGAGGACTTTTCTTTTGGGTGGAGATGTCGGCAGCCAAGCCAAGATATCCAGATCCAAATGTGCCAAACCATTTTCGTTTGCCAGCTTTTTAGCCAGTGTAGATTTACCCGAACCCGAGTTACCAAATATGACTACTTTTCTCACTTTAAATCTCCTCTATGCTCAAATATAATATAATACAGACAATAGGCAAGAGTATCCGCCTGTCTTTCGAGATTGTGTGGGATGGTGATGGAAATGAGTTCCCTAGCTTGCAAAATGGTAAAGCAAGTGGTCAATCGCCAAGCGGGCTCGTAAAGGTAAAAATCGACGATTTTGGTAGACTATCCAACTATGTGAATCTCGTCGCCAAAATGGTTCGAGTATGGGCTGTAGTTTCCCTTCATTTACAGAAGCCAAAAAATTATGCTGAGGCATATAGGCGATACCTAGGCCTTGTTCACAAGCCTTTACCACAGCATGAGCATTGTTACTGCGCCACCGGCCGTTGATTTTTATATTTTCCTCTGCGCCGTTATGATCAAACAACCAGTGATCGTTGTTAGAAATAATACAGCTATGATGTTTTAAATCGTTTGGCTTTGTCGGCATGTCGAAGTTTTGCAAATATTGTTTACTGGCCACAGCCATCATTGGATGAATAAGCAATTTACGGGCAATTAAGCCTGAGTCTTCCAACTTGCCATAACGGATGGCGAAATCGATCCCATCTTCAACAAAATTCACTTTACGACTGTTAAAGTCCATTTCTATGGATAATTCAGGATGAAGCTGAGCAAACTCAATTAATACCGGGGCCACATATTGCTCGGCAAATGTGCCAGCAGCACTTACTCTAAGGGTACCGTTGAGTTGCAGTTGTTGGCTTGATATTTGTTCATTTGCCTGTTGTAAGCCAGTCACCAAGTCTCTGCATTGATGATAATAATTCAATCCAGTTGGGGTCAGACTAACTAATCGAGTGGTGCGGGCAAACAATGCACAGCCCAAGCGTTCTTCCAGTTTTGAAACCTGACGACTCACGTGACTGGTACTGCAACCCAAATGCTTAGCAGCCGATGAAAAGCCTTGGCTTTGCGCGACGGTAACAAACTCTATAATGCCAGTAAAACTTTCCATAAGCCTCATTGTTGCCATATGACAATAGTAATTTGCCAATTTAACATATTGTTGTCATATGTATATGTAATTAGAATATACTCACAGTTACAAAAGTTAATTCATCCATCGTAAAAAAGGCACAAGACATGAAAAAGATACTTATTCCCGTCACCAATCACGCCACACTAGGTGATACCAATGAAGCCAATGGCACCTATGCACCAGAATTAACTCACGCTCTACATGTTTTACTTGAAGCGGGTTTTGAATACGAGATTGCTTCTATCAAGGGCGGTAAGGCACCACTTTATGGTACAGATATGGAGGGGGACGATGTGAACACAGCAATACTCAATAACGAAGTATTTCAAAACCGTATTAATAACACCCTACCCGTATCACAAATCAATATTGCTGAGTTCGATGCGGTTTTTTACCCAGGTGGTTTTGGCTTATTATCTGACCTTGCGAGCAATGAAGACTTTGCCAAATTAAGCGCCGAGCACTATGAAAAAGGCGGTGTCCTCGCAGCAGTCTGTCACGGTCCAGCAGGGTTTTTACCCATTACCTTAAGCGATGGTGAGAAATTATTGGCTAGTAAATCTGTGACCGGTTTTACCCGAGAAGAAGAGATAGACTTTGGCACAATCGATAACATTCCATTTTTGTTAGAAGAGTCACTTACTCGCAGCGCAGCAAGGTACAATAAAGTGCAGCCATGGCAAGAATTTGTAATACAAGACGAGCGCCTTATTACCGGACAAAATCCCACCAGTGCCCATGCAGTCGGCAAAGCTATCGTTGCTCATTTATTGTCATAATCGCACAAAGGCGTATCACAGCTACTTTTATAGGAGAGAAACCATGTTGAATTTTACTTTTAAGAACACCACCGAAATATTGTTTGGTGAAAAACAGATACAGGCGGTTAAATCTCGTCTTCCAGAGAATGCCAAAGTACTGTTTCTGTATGGTGGCGGCTCTATCAAGAAAAACGGTGTATACGCAGATGTATTAAATGTGCTTGAAGGTAGTCAGTTCACAGAATTTTCAGGCGTCGAGCCCAACCCTAGCTTTGAGCACTTGATGCAAGCAGTCGAGGTGGTGAAGCGCCACGACATTAATTTTATTCTTGCGGTGGGCGGTGGCAGTGTTATTGATGGTGCGAAGTTTATTGCCGCAGCGTGTTTGATGGAGGAAGACCCGTGGACGCTGCTAACTGGGGAAAATCAAGTACGCCAGGCCTTGCCAGTAGGTGCAGTGCTTACGTTGCCAGCGACTGGCTCTGAAAGTAACGGAAACTCTGTAGTGACTCGAAGATCTAGCCAGCAAAAAAGGGCTTTTTCATCTGCGTTAGTGCAGCCAGTATTTGCGGTATTGGACCCAAGCTACACCTATTCTCTGCCCGTCAGACAAGTAGGCAATGGCGTTGTAGATGCATTTGTACATACCATAGAGCAGTATCTTACATACCCGGTTAATGCTCCTCTACAAGATCGCTTTGCTGAAGGCATTTTGTCTACATTGCTTGAGGAAGGGCCTAAAGCACTAGCCAACCCAACAGATTATAATGTTCGCGCCAACGTAATGTGGTCAGCAACGATGGCGCTAAATGGATTAATCGGTAAAGGCGTGCCACAGGACTGGGCAACCCATATGATAGGACACGAATTAACCGCGCTATATAACCTAGATCATGCGCAAACCCTCGCCATTGTGCTGCCACATTTAATGCAGATTCAGCAGGTGCAAAAACGTGAAAAACTGATTCAATTAGGTAAACGCGTATACGGCATAAATGCTGGAACAGATGATGAAATTGTCGAGCAATGCATCAAATGTACACAACAATTCTTTGAAGATATGGGCGTGCCAACCCACTTACGTGACTATGGCCTTGGGGCTGACGATGGCAAAGCTGCAATCGAGAACCTCAAGCGCAATGGTATGAATGCCTTGGGTGAACATGGCGATATAACGCCCCAGATTGCCGGTCGTATCCTAGAGTTGGCCCTATAAGTTACTCGACAACATGGGAAAACATGACACCCAAATT
>JBLHNW010000095.1:0-10191 GCA_047622205.1 Paraglaciecola sp. | reverse complement strand
ACGAACTCGATAAACGTCAGAATGATCAGAAATTGCTAGATGAAATTGAACAGAATCAAATTGTATTACGCCTAAAACGACGGGTAATGAATGAAATAAATGGTCAGGAAGATTTAAAAAGTAATGGGTTTTCCCAACTAATGTTAGATTTGGCGAGTAATCACGAATCTGGCTTATGGCTTACACGAATCAACCTAAACGAACGTAAAACAATTATTGAAGGTGCTGCACTGGAATCTTCATCTATACCTAAATGGGTCAACAAACTAAGTTTGAGTGAATACTTCAAAGGTCAAGAATTTGCCGCAACGAGATTGTATAGAAATGAAGAACAACAGTTGTTTTTTATTTTAGCGTCTGACTACGCCGACTCAGAAAAAGGGGTCATCAGTAATGAGTAGTGAAATCAGCAGTGGGTACGTAAAGCTGTACCATAAATTTCTGGCTACCAGTTTACGAGAGCAAGCATTTATAGTTGTATGTGGCTGTGCTTTGGTGATTGCATCAATTTACTTAGTTTTAATGGAACCGATAAGTCTACACAATCAGAAACTACAGCGCGACATAGCAAGCAGCCAAAAGGGCCTGACTGCCTTGTCAAAGCAGGTAGAGGAAATTTTACAAAATCTGGCTAGTGATCCAAATGATGCACTGCGAGAACGATTACAAGTATTGAAGACAGAAATTTCCTCGATTGACACAATGTTAGAAGATCAGACTGTCAATCTGGTGCCTGCCAACAAAATGCCGCAAATGTTGGAAAAGGTATTAGCCAGCAGTAAAGGCTTAAAAGTCATAGAATTACAATCACTCCCGTCAATGCCTATTCTGCAAGATGTACAAATAGACATTGCAGCTGACACCAATTTATTTCGCCATGGGGTCATTTTAACCCTGGAAGGCAAATATTTTGATATTCAGGCTTACCTGGAAAAAATGGAGTCCTTGGAATGGCAATTTTATTGGAAAAAATTTGACTACTCAGTAAGCAAATATCCAGTCGCGAGAGTCGAAGTGGAATTGTACACTTTAAGTACTAATAAGGCGTTTATAGGTGTATAAATGATTAAAATGAGCGGTTTATTATTGCTAACACTTTTGTCGACACTTTGTGTAGGCCAGGTGTTTGTCGACCCAACGCGCCCCTCACTTAGCAATAACACCATGATCTTAGAAGGTCAGGATTCGGGTAGTAATGGGGCTTTGCCCTTGCGAGTTTCAGCGACATTCATCAATGGTCAAAACAAATACGCAATTATAAATGGTACTTCATATAAAGAGGGGCAATCGATGCATGGCTTCGAGCTTATCTCAATCGCTAAAAATATGATCACTGTTAAAAACACCGATGGTCAACAAACGTTTTTTGTCACTAACAGCTTCAATATCAAAAAAGACGCAACTAATGATTTTTAGGAAAATAATTCTCGCTATCCTGACGGTTTCCATACTTGGCTGTCAAGCAAAGCACACCCCTAGTAGAGTTGAGAAGTCTCTTGATGCCGCCATAGCGGAATATCAAAATGAAACTGCAAAGCCCACTACTGCAAGCCCTCTACAATCATTGCCCGAAGAAGTAAATCAAGCACTACTGCCAGAGTCCGGCAAGGGTGAGAATAGTCTATTTGGTGAAGCTAAATACGATATCAATGCACACAAGGTAGATGCCAGTAGTTTTTTCTCGGGCATCGTTGCAGGCACTCCATACAGCGTAGCAGTTCATCCCGAAGTTACTGGAGTGATTTCTCTGGATCTTAAACAAGTCGCTTTGAATCAAGTATTTGAATTGGTCGGCGAACTCTATGGTTATGATATTCAACAAAAAAATAATATTTATCGAATTTACCCTGCCGGAATGCGTACCGAAACTTTCGCAGTGAATTTTTTAATGATGAAGCGTGATGGCACCACCCAAACCAGTATTACATCCGGCGGCGTGACACAAAGCTCAGGCAGTAACAATAGCGGTAATTCTCAAAATAATTTCAGTGGCAACTCAAGTAGTAGCAATAGTAGTGGGAACGGTCTCAGTTCTCAACGTGGGGTAAACGGTACAAATATATCCACCATTACCGCCACAGATTTTTGGACTGACCTGCTGCTCACATTGAAGTCCATGGTGGGAGAAGAAAACGGTCGAAATGTAATGGTCACTCCTCAGGCAGGTCTGGTCACAGTGCGAGCTATGCCCGATGAAATTCGCGCTGTACAGAAATTTTTGGATATCTCAGAAGAGTCGGTTCATCGCCAGGTTATACTTGAAGCACGAATACTTGAAGTGTCTTTGGATGATGATTACCAACAAGGCATTAATTGGACGCAAATACTGGCAAACAGTGGCAGTACTGATTTTCAGTTTTCCACCTCAGGTGGCTTTACCGGCAACAATATCAGTGCCGCATTAGGCAATGTCACAAGTCTCTCTTTCATCAACAAAGATTTCGCTGGTGTCTTATCTCTACTTTCAACACAGGGCAATGTACAAACACTTTCCAGCCCTAGAGTAACCGCTACAAATAACCAAAAAGCAGTGATTAAAGTGGGTAACGACGAATATTTTGTCACCGATGTTTCTAGTCAAAGCACCATTTCCGCAAGCACTACTTCGGTAGTTCCAAACATAGAATTAACGCCGTTTTTCTCGGGCATAGCGCTAGATGTCACACCCCAAATCGATCGTGATGGAAACGTACTTTTACATGTACATCCTTCCGTCATAGAGACTCAAGAACAGGAAAAAATAGTAACCTTAAACGAAGAGCAATTTGTTCTGCCTTTGGCACAAAGCAATATTAGGGAATCCGATACGGTTATTCGCGCCCGCTCAGGAGAAATTGTGGTGATAGGTGGCTTGATGCAATCGATAACCTCTGAATCTGACTCAAAAACCCCACTTTTGGGAGACATTCCCTTTCTAGGCAATTTATTTAAAAGCCGCCGTGAAACCGAAATTAAAAAGGAACTGGTAATACTGCTAAAACCCACAGTGGTCGACTCCGACACCTGGCGTCAACAATTGATGCTGAGCCGGGACCAAATGGCTGATTGGTTGCACGTGGAGTAGAACATGTACTTATACCACTATGGTATAAAGGAACTCCCCTTTACACTGACCCCAAATACTAACTACTTTTTTGGACTGCCAAGTCATAAAGAAGCCATCCAGGTATTGCTCACTGCGTTAAAAACTGGCGAAGGTTTTATAAAAGTAACGGGGGAGGTAGGAACAGGTAAAACATTGATTTGCAGGAAACTCTTAAATGAGCTGCCTGATCATTTTGTCGCCGCTTATATTCCCAACCCCTACCTTAACCCAGCGGAATTAAGGCGGGCAGTCGCCAGTGAATTATACGTAACGTTAACCAACCAGTCTGACCAGCAAGAATTTACCCAGCGAATTCAACAGCGATTAATTCAGATCAATCAACAAAATAAAAGCGCAGTGCTGATTATCGATGAAGCGCAAGCACTGCCAGTTGAAAGTATTGAAGCACTACGTTTAATGACCAATCTGGAGACAGAATCGCGAAAACTTTTGCAAGTAGTGTTATTCGGCCAACCTGAACTAGACGAAAAGTTGGCCTTGCCAGAACTTAGACAGCTTAAACAGCGAGTTACGTTCTCCTACTCCTTAAAACTGATGAATACAGACCAGATTTATCAGTATGTCAAACACAGAATGACTGTGGCTGGGTACCGGGGAGCGGAAATTTTTAGTCCTCATTGTAGTAAGTTATTATTTAAAGCGAGCAAGGGTACGCCTCGTATTGTCAATGTGTTATGTCATAAAGCGCTGATGTTGGCATATGGGGAAGGCAAACGCCAAGTGTTACCTGCGCACATTAAACTAGCCATAAAGGACACTGAGGCGGCTTTACCCTCTAGCCTAAATTTACGTATTATATTCAGCTCTGCTATATTTTTAAGTCTCGCATTTGCTTCAATGTATTATGCTTATATAGAGTTTGCCCAATGAGCGTAGTGAATAAAATGTTGCAAGATCTTGAAGCTCGCAAGGCAACGCCTGATGCAGCTAGCGCCGACTACTTGCCACCGTCCAAAAGTAGCAACAGAGTTTGGTATGTACTGCTTGTTTTGTTGGTTATTTCACTTGCTGCTTATCTTTGGTTTATGCGACCTCACTGGACACAAGATAGTCTGGATTCATTGAAGCAGCTCGATCCCAACATACAACAAAGCCAGGTAAATACTCAATCTAAGCGGCCCGACACTGAGAGCCAATTGAGTGCTGGGAAAAAATTGAGCGGTGAGGCAACAACAAACGAAGTGGATGTTGCTTTAACCAGCAAAATTGAAGAAACATTGGC
Source organism: Paraglaciecola sp. (assembly GCA_047622205.1). Classification (GTDB taxonomy): domain Bacteria; phylum Pseudomonadota; class Gammaproteobacteria; order Enterobacterales; family Alteromonadaceae; genus Paraglaciecola. The sequence continues at coordinate 5,863 of JBLHNW010000095.1, read as the reverse complement.
GCATGAAAAAAATGCCCGGGAGAGTTCAGTAACTTCAGTTGATACACCTATTGAAGCATCGGAAATGCTTTCAGCCACTGAACCAAAGACCTTGAATGTTGTGCAGATTGCCAGGGCGCAAGGATCTGCTGAACTAAGCAAAAACGAGGCCCCAAGTAAATCAGCTAAGGTAGCTAAGAATGTTGTTAAAAATGAGCTCAAAATAGCGGCTCAGCCAGAGACTCGTTTTAGCATCAGTGATAGTGCTGAAAAAGATAGAGCGGCGGGAGCGAAACAAAGTGTAATAAGCGCTTTAAGCGATGGCGACAATCAGCTTGCAATCAAGCGACTGGAAGAATTATTGCGTGTGCAGCCTGACAATATCGAAGCTAGCAAGAAACTAGCCGCATTATTATTTGCACAGAAGCGCAACAATGAAGCAAAGTATGTTTTACAACAAGGAATAAAAAATCATCCCCTGCGCAGTGATTTACGACTCATGTTGGCACGTTTGTATATGCAGGAAAAAGATAACGATGCGGCGATTAAATTATTAAATGAAGTACAAGCTGATGCCGTTAATCAGTCGGAGTTTTTAGCTTATCGCGCCGCATTATTGCAGCAAAATGGTTACTATGAGCAAGCAAAAGGTGATTATTTACAACTTATAGCAGCCGATGCGGTTAACGCCAAATGGTGGCTGGGTTTGGCAATCACTCAAGACCGTTTAGGACAAAGCACAGAGGCACTTGTAGCTTATCGAACAGCTTATAATAAAGCGCAATTATCACCTTCAGTAGTGAAATTTGTAGAACAAAGAATGATCCTAATAGAAGGTGCACTATGAAGCCAAAAGCCAAGATACGCCTCGGTGACCTGCTCGTTCAGCAGGGTATTATAAGCGAAGAACAATTGATGCAGGCACTTGCTGCACAAAAGCAATCAGGCCGTAAGTTGGGTTACATGCTTATCGAGTTGGGCCTGATGACAGAGAACCAACTATTAACTTTCCTATCACAACATCTTAATGTTCCACTTGTCGATATAAGCCTGTTTAAAGTCTCTCCCGCCGCAGTGGCATTATTGCCCGAGGTGCAAGCCCGTCGTCATCGGGCCTTAGTATTAGAGGACAATGGTGACCACCTTTTAGTGGGCATGAGCGATCCAGCTGATCTCGCCGGTGTAGATGTATTGTCGGGTTTGCTGCCAAAAGCGATTAAGGTCGCGGTAGTAAGTGATGCCCAGTTGTTTCAGGCCTATGATACATTTTATCGTCGAACCGAAGATATTGCCTCTTTCGCTCAGGAGCTTGCGGAAGAATATGATGATGATTCAGAGTTTGATCTTGATACTGCTGTAGGTGATGAGCAAGACACAGCTGTAGCGCGTTTATTACAATCCATCTTTGAAGATGCTTTGCAAACAAAAGCCTCGGATATTCATATCGAACCTGGTGAAAATATTTTACGCATCAGGTTACGGGTTGATGGAGTGCTGCAAGAGAACATCATCAAAGAGAAGAATATCGCTTCAGCATTAGTACTTCGATTGAAGTTGATGTCAGGTCTGGATATTTCTGAAAAACGCTTGCCTCAGGATGGTCGCACCAACATGCGGATCAAAGGCCATTCGATTGACGTACGCGTATCTACAATGCCCATCCAACATGGTGAATCGGTGGTCATGCGTTTACTCGATCAATCCGCGGGCCTGTTAAGTTTAGATCAAACTGGCATGCCAGGCCCATTGCTCAGACGCTTTAGAAAATTATTAAAACGTCCTCACGGTATGATACTGGTAACTGGCCCTACAGGTTCAGGCAAAACTACAACACTGTACGGAGCACTAAGCGAGCTTAATCAAGCTTCATCAAAAATTATTACCGTTGAAGATCCAGTGGAATATCGTTTGCCTCGAGTGAATCAGGTGCAAACCAATAACAAAATTGGGCTTAACTTTTCAAATGTACTACGCACCACATTACGTCAGGATCCGGATATCATCATGGTCGGCGAAATGCGTGATAAAGAAACAGCGGAAATTGGCCTACGCGGAGCCTTAACCGGTCACCTGGTGTTATCTACTTTGCATACCAACGATGCAATCAGCAGTGCGATCAGGTTAATCGATATGGGTGCGCCTGGATACTTAGTTGCCAGCTCGTTGCGTGCTGTAGTAGCCCAGCGCCTGGTACGCAAAGTATGCGCAAATTGTGTTGCAGAGCATCAGCCAACACCAGAAGAAATACTTTGGCTTAATAGCATTGACTCAGAATTATCAGGGGTCAAATTCAAGCACGGCTCTGGCTGTCAGACATGTAATAATACCGGTTATCGTGGCAGAGTTGGGGTGTTTGAACTGCTTGAAATGACTGAGGGCATGATGAATGCACTAAAAGCTAACGATACCGTTAGTTTTGGTCAGGTTGCTCAGGATAGCCCTGGGTTTTCTTCCTTGGCAAAAGTTGCCTTGACCTATGCAAAAATGGGTATTACGACTGTTGAAGAAGTGCTCAAATTAATCGAAATGGTCGCCGATGATAAAGCTGAACCGATAACAGAAATGGAAGCAGAGGATTTTCCAACTTTAGAGTCCGGACCCGCACCTAAAAAGTCTTTAGAGCCAAACGGTGAGGTCAGTGAAAGTGCCGTTAGTTCGGCCTTTAAACTTGAGTTACAACCACGTGATGATTCGTTGGGCGGTAACTAACAATGGCGCAATTTAACTACAAGGCACGGAATGCCAGTGGTCAGCTAACCAGTGGTTCACTTGATGCCGCAGATGCCTCCACAGTGGCACAAATTCTATCTGGCCGTAGTTTTATACCCATAGAAATCACCGAACAAAAACAAACTGAAGGTACTGGAAATACTTCAATTTCATTCTTCACTCCTAAAGTAACACTCGATGACTTGGTGATATTTTCTCGGCAGATGTACTCTTTGGCAAAATCTGGCATTCCAATTTTACGAGCAGTCAAGGGCTTGGCAGATACCACCGGTTCGATACGCATGTCAGCTGCTCTAAATGACATTACTGACCAGTTGGAGCGCGGGCGAACAATGTCATCAGCATTTAATATGCATTCTGACATCTTTAATCAGCTGTTTGTCAGCATTGTACATGTAGGTGAAAATACCGGTAAATTGGATCAGGCGTTTTTGCAACTTTCTGAATACTTGGAGCGCGAGCAGGAAACCCGTAAACAAATAAAAGCAGCGACCCGCTATCCGTTATTTGTAATATTTGCCGTGGTGATTGCCATGGTAATAATGAATATTATGGTTATCCCGATTTTTGCAGATATGTTTAAGTCGCTAGGTGCAGATCTACCCTTAATGACGCGTATTTTGTTAGCGACTTCATCCTTTTTCTTGACCAAGTGGCCCCATTTGCTTGTGGGTATTGTGTTACTGGTATTTTTTGTACGCCGCTATATCAATACCCCTGTAGGTCGTTTTAACTGGGACAGGGCAAAACTGCGCCTGCCAATAGTGGGAAGTATTTTCGAACGTACCTTACTTGGCCGTTTTGCGCGCAGTTTTTCCATGATGTTAGTTTCAGGTGTGCCATTAACTACAGCATTAAATTTGGTAGCTGATGCTGTGAGTAATAAGTTTATGGCAGATCGTATTTTGACGATGCGCAAAAACATTGAAAAGGGTGAAGCCCTTTCACGGGTAGCAGCCAACAGTAAACTGTTTACACCACTGGTTCTGCAGATGATCAATGTGGGTGAAGAAACCGGAAGGGTTGATGAATTATTACGTGAAGCCGCCGATTTTTATGAGCGAGAAGTAGATTATGATCTTAAAAGTCTGACCTCAAAAATTGAGCCCATTTTAATATCCGTTGTTGCAGGGATGGTATTGATACTCGCCCTCGGAATATTTACGCCAATGTGGGACATGATGGGAGCAATTAAGGGCTAACATTATGCAAAAAAACCAAGCTGCCCAGGAACGCAATCGAAGTGTATTTATAAATTTTACGGTTGTTATTGTATTTGTTAGCCTAATGCTCGGATTTATCTTATATTTTGCAGATAACACCCCTGATATTCGAAAAATAGCATTGGCAAACATGGCCGAACAGTTCGCTACCAGTTCTAGCAACGCTCACTGGCAGTGGCAAGGAGAAGGTCGCCCATCCATTGTGATATTGATCAGTTATGCGAGCAAATTAAATCAACAAAAAGAATTAGTAGAAACCGGGCGCAGACCAGTTTTCATGAGCGACTCGGGGTGGCCAAAGGCAGAGAACTCGAGTAAAGGTTGCGAACAGCTTTGGAAAATGGTCCTCAACGTTCCGATGGATGTTGAAGGTTTTAGGATTTATTCGGAATATTTTGATGGCACCAAGTTGGGTGGCAGTACTCTGGATTCAACCTGCCGTTATAGACTTTCAACCGGCCCCTATTTTGAGTACAAAGTAGGAACCGGGCAAGTATCAAAAGTTATGGACTGAGAAATGAGATGTTCATGGGAGCAACAACAATGATTAAGGGTAAAATAACTGTGCAACAACAACGATACGTTCCGAATACAGGTCAACAGGGGTTTACCCTCATTGAGTTGGTTATAGTTGTGGTCATATTGGGAATTTTGGGCGCCACCGCACTGCCAAGAATGCTTGATGTTACCAAAGATGCTGAAGACGCTACCGTTGAAGGTGTTGCGGGCGGATTTGCCTCGTCCGTAGGTTTGGTGCGCGCACAATGGGAAATAGAAGGTCGCCCCAAAGAAAACAATGGCACCAATTCTACCTTCGTGACTATTAATAGCATTCAGATAGGTGTGGATAAAGATACCGGTTATCCCACTGGACAACTAGATACCGACAGTAGTAGTGAAGACGATTCACTTAGCTTGCTTGATTGCGAAAGTATTTTTAATCTCATTATGCAAAGTGCACCTACCATTTCATCCGACTGGAATGATCTGCCCTTTGAAGATTTTCGTTATTTCACCAATGCCAGTGCTGGAACCGGCTCTGGTGGCAACGATTTATGTTATTACTACCTTACCAGAACAATTAAAAATCTGGCCAATGAACCTCTGGACAACTCAGTGGGAAATGGCTTTATTTATGATCCAAGAATTGGCCAGGTGATCGTATTTAGTAATAATTAATAATTGTTTTAATTATTTACATAGGTATAAATAAAAATACCTAAAATAATGGCATTTGAATATGTTTTGATGGTATAAAACATGTAACAATTTCATACACTTTAACAATCCGTAGAGGAACAAGAAATGCAACATCAACGTGGTTTTACCCTAATCGAATTGATCATAGTCATTGTAATACTTGGTATATTAGCCGTTACCGCAGCGCCCAAATTTATTGATATTCAAAGTGACGCAACCGCTTCGACTTTGAAAGGTGTAAAAGCAGCCCTGCAAGGCGGTTCGCAACTGATTTATGCTAAAGCCGCAATAGCTAATAAACAGAAAAATGCTTCTGCAGGTGATGCAACATCGCAAGTGACTGTTTCTGGTGTAACAGTCGAAGTTGACTTTGGTTACCCTGATGGGGAAACAACTGATGCAACTTCAATAGCTGGTTGGGTGGACATTTCCGCAACAGATTTTGATTTAGCCGTTGGCACTGGCGCTGTCTCAGCAGCCCTTCCTGCCGCTGGTTCAATTGGATATTCCCCCTCAAATACGACTCCGGATTACACCGACTCAGCAACTGGTTGTTATGTACTCTATGCTGAAGCAACATCTGTAAATATTGCGCCCGTTGTGACCGTTGTTGATGGCGGCTGTTAGGGCTTAAGAGCCGTTTAGTTGCATTTTTCAAAAGACTAAACACGACCTTAGTTAGTCATTTGCTAACTAAGGTTTATATTTTTAATTTTATAAACAGAAGATTG
>JBLHNW010000094.1:0-10248 GCA_047622205.1 Paraglaciecola sp. | reverse complement strand
TATTCGCCATAAAGCAGCTCAGCTCAGAAATGGCGGGGCATTTTGAAACATCGCGCCGAGTACGCAATACTTGACTTTAAAAATATGGTTCTGCATATTCTACGAAAGATGGAATCGATGATTCTTTACCTTATGCGCCTTAACGCATCGCTTAACGGGAGATAAATAATGGCTGACGTGGATTTCAATTTGGCATTGCAACACGCCGAGCGCTCGGCGGCTGCATATAATACACCTGAGCAAATTCACAACCAATTTACTCAGTGCGACAGCTTATCTGTTAAAGAACTTAGCGAAATAGACGTGCTTGCCTTCGTGGAGATTCACGACGATCAAAAAATGCAATGGGTAGTAGTGCGAGGCACTGCAAACTTCGAGAACGTAAAACTCGACGCAGACTACATTAAGGAAACAGATACCGAGGTCGGAGTACCACTACACAAGGGTTTCTGGGAATCATCCGATGCGGTATACAAGGCTGTACGCCCGCTACTCAAAAACGACTACCAGACCCGTGTCACTGGTCATAGCCTGGGTGGCGCTATTGCCGCGATCCTGATGATGCGTTTTCACAATGAGGGACTGGTGCTCGACCAATGCATCACCTTCGGGCAACCTAAAGTCACCAACGAAAAAGGCGTTGAACGCTACCGTGACTTACCTTTGCTACGCTTCATAAACAACGAAGACCCAGTACCATTAGTGCCTCCACTAACCCTGCTCTCTGCGTTTTATGGCGGCTATCGCCACTTTGGCCCCGAGGTTCTGATGGAGAAAAGTAATAACTATAAGTTTTACCCCGAGCACCAGGCCGAGCGGTTCGCTGTCACCTCTTTTTGGACGCATATAGGTAGAGAAGATGCATCGGATCATCATGTGGAAAGTTATGTTGAGAACGTGAGAAGTCTCGATTGATAGGCAATTAGCAATGTAGATTGCTTCAGTAATAAAGCTTGATTGGTTTTATGTTAGTCATAGGTTTTCACTCATGTCTGATATATTATTTTCGTTAACAAACTTTAGTCGCCTAAGATAGTATCTGTGAAATGTTAAATTCCTTTACCAACATCAACGATGATGTCCGTGACATCTATGCCCGCCAGGGCGCCGTTTGCCTTCGTGGTGTGTTTGCTGATTGGGTCAATGTATTGAAAGCTGGCGTGGAGCGCAACAAACAGGAGCCCGGTCCATATTTTTCGGAAAATGTGAGCGGAAAGGATGTCGGCCAATTCTGGGATGACTACTGCAATTGGCAGAGGATCCCGGAATTTAAGCAATTTATTTCTGAGTCTGGCGCAGCAGAATGGGCGGCTCAAATAATGGGATCAAGCTCGGCCCAATTTTTTCACGAACACGTGCTAGTTAAAGAACCTAATACCAGTAAGTCAACACCCTGGCATCAGGACGCTCCCTATTACTTTGTAGATGGCAAAAAAACGGTCAGCTTCTGGTTACCACTTGATCCGGTATCAAAAGAACAGACGCTACGATTCGTCGCAGGTTCTAATCAATGGCCAAAACTCGTTCGACCCATTAAATGGCTAGACGAAGCGAGCTTTTATGTCGAGCAAAAAGAACAGTATATGGACTTACCTGAATTGGATGGCGAGGACTGCGGCCAAACTATTCTTGAATGGGATATGCAACCTGGAGATGCCGTATTGTTCGATTTCCGAACCGTACATGGCGCGAGAGGAAATTTTCAGTCAAATCGACGACGAGCATTTTCAATGCGCTGGGTGGGCGACGATGCGGTTTATACTCAACGCCCTGGGCCGACTTCCCCACCTTTCCCGGGGCACGAAATGAAAACGGGACAAAAGCTTCGCCAAGACTGGTTTCCTATTTTATGGCCATAATCTGAGCATTAAGAATCTTTGTTTACTCTGAAAGTTAATAGAATTACCAAGGGGGAAATAATAGTGCTCGGCAAATGCGGCGCATACGATCAATTCAGTATTTTAGTTTGATCTTACGGCCATGTACCAAGGTGCCAGTTCGGACTATAATTTAGAGAGATGAGTACTTATCGACACTGTTTTAAGCGATTCAAACAGACTAAAGATGAGCCACACCCGGGCAGAATATTATGAAAGCAGTTGATATATTAAGTCGACAAGAAATCCTCGACTTACAGCAAAAAAGTAACCAGAAAGCAACTTTGTTAGTGTTGACAAGCTGGGCGTGGGTGGCGGGGGCGTTTTGCCTGGTGGCACTTTTGCCAAATATGCTCACTGTACTACTTGCTTTGTTAATCATTGGTGGTCGGCAACTTAGTTTCGCAATTTTTATGCACGATTGCGGACATAACAGCTTATTCAAGACCAACAGGCTAAATAATATAGTCGGCACTTGGCTGGCGGCAGCCCCGGTTTTCTCAGATCTGCAAACATATTCTCGTCAGCACAGCATTCACCACAAAGATGTGGGCACACATAATGATCCTGATCTTGCAAATTATGCAAACTATCCGATTACCAGAGCATCTTTATGGCGTAAAATATTGCGCGATCTCTGCGGTTTAACTGCACTGAAGTTTTGGTTTTATGTCCTCAAAACTCGTGCAAAGGCGGACACTAGTTTAGTCAGCAACGTGGCTTTATTACGAGCTTTAACGGTCAATCTGGGATTGTTTTTCATCTGTTTTTTACTCGCTTACGAGTGGCTTTATTTACTCTGGATAGGAGCGTACAACACGACTTACTTTCTATTTTTACGTATCCGCCATGTGGGAGAACATGCAGCGGTGCCAAACCCAAATAGCCGGAATATGTTTGAAAACACACGTACCACGGCTGCCCATTGGTGGGAGAAATTACTGGTTTGCCCGGTGTATGTGAATTTTCATATTGAGCATCACTTATTACCTTCGGTTCCCCCGTATAACCTGCCCAAAATGCACCGTTTGTTAGTGGCTAAGCAAGCCTACAAAGACACATTTATACCATCAGGTTATATCCCAATGCTTCGCACAGTATTAAAAAACTAAGTGCTTGAGCTTTTATCAGCCGCAAGTTTTGGCGAAAATAGCTCACGAATATTCGGCAAATATTTCTCAGCACTGCCAGTGTTAAAACAGACAATTTTTTGATCAGGCTTGACTAGCCCACTCTCTTTAGCTTGGCTTAAGGCCGCAACGGTCGCTGCTCCTTCCGGACAAATCCAGATACCAAATTGTTGATAGATCTGCTCGCTGTGTTGTGCGATTTCTTGTTCACTTACCGAAACCGCCCCGCCACCACTTTGACGAATAATTCGTAAAACAGCTTTGTGTCCTACGCCTCCCGGCACATTAATACCGGTGGCAATTGTTTCTCCACCATTGGTGGCAACAGTATCGTCCAAATTATTCTCGATAGCGCTTACCACTGGGCAGTTTGCCTCACTTTGTACGGCAATTATTTTCGGACGTTTTGCACCAATGACACCTAATTTTTGCAGTTCATCGAAAGCCTTCCACATTCCCAAGATACCTGTTCCGCCGCCAGTAGGATAGATAATTGCATCAGGTAAAGACCACTCTTCCTTGAGATTTGGCCAGGGTTCAGCTAATTCCAGACCCATAGTTTTTTTACCTTCAATGCGCCAACCCGGCTCCTGAAAGGTCGCACAGTTAAAATATCCCTGGGGCAGGTACTTTTCTTTCATTAAACCTGCAGCTTCACGGATAGTTCCTTGTACTAAATCGAGGCTGATACCTGAATGTTGTAAACTATAGGCCGCCACTTTACCCATTATCGGCATCGGAGTGTCATCAGGCATGATGACAGCCACGCCTATATCGTATTTTACGCCATATTCTGAAAGAGAATCCCCGGCATTGCCCTGAGTTGGAACCGCCAGTTTCTTAAGCCCATAGTAACGGGCCATTGTAGCCACCAGTGCCATACCCCGATCTTTAAAACTGCCGGTAGGATTAGCACCATAGTCAAGATGGGGTTGCCCTTCCTCCTTTAAGTAAACCTCTAAACCTAAACTCTTACAGAGTGCATACTGACTGATATCGATGATTGGTGTGTGCCCTTCTCCCAACGAGCATATATCACTTGATTGACTGCTGATATCAAAGGGTAACAACGGGCCAAAACGCCACATGCTTTTTATTTGTGGGTGATACCAGTTCATCGAAGGATGTTCTTCGGCAATTTTTGCTACATCCAAAATCATTTGCACAGGTCGGCCATCCAGCGGACACAAATTCATGGCGATGTCGGCTGGATATATTGCTTCACATTCTGTGCATTGATAATGTTTGATGTATTTCATTGACGGGCCTTAGCGCTATGGGGAACTTTAGAACTAATTACTCTAACAGTTTTTCCCCAACGTAATGAGGCGATTTTAAAAAAGTGGAAAGAGTACTTAATGAGGAGAGTGGCTTTGCTTATGCAGTTTTGGGCTCGGGCACAGAAAGCTATAGTGATTATTTTATGCCTGGCTTTGACATGAATAACTGTGGCTCAAGCAACGCTATATAAAACCCAACTCTGCATCAGGGCGAAGTCACAAAGTTTTCTTAAGAGCCTGAATTAATTAAGGAATAATAAATTAAGAAGAGCAGTTTCATTACCACTTTGAACGCAATGAAATTGTGTCCATCACCACCCACCTAGCAATACCGAAAAAGGCGGTTTTAACGAATTTCAAACTCTCCTAAGGCCGTTATCATTCCATTAATCTGTAGTTCAACCTTATGCACACCAGGATAATGTGTACGCGTAGTCATTTGTTGCAAAGATATCTTTTTTTCAATTCGCTGAGATTGACCTGCCGCCAAATCAAGCGCTTTGAGTTTAAATATCTTTGCGCTGCTTTGGCCATTGGCTTTAACAAAATGTACTCTGCAATCGAGCATGATAGACGCAGTTAATTTATCATTATTGGTTATATCAAAGCCAATCACAACATGATCGCCGATATTAACCACATTAGGCATTATGAGCACATTGTCGATAAGCACGTTCGCCGGATCACCATAACCCAACACTGACAGGGCTCCGGGTTCAGCCCGTTTAATGGCTGAGCGCAGGGCGTGACGAATGATCCACTGGCGCTGCTCAGAAGCATCTTGCAACCAACGTTGGCTGGTATCCACTAACACGTCAATATTATCTTTGCCGATATCATTCAGGTTATTTGCGACTGAACGACGCACATAGAGTTCGGGGTCGTCCTTTAATAATTCAAGCAATGAAATAACCCTCGTAGGGTCTTTTTGAAATTCAGGCAATCTTGCAGCCCAGGGCAACCTTGGCCGTGTGCCTTCAGACACCAACCTGCGCACATGTTGACTTGAGTCTTGCGTCCACTCACTGAGAAGTTTAAAACTTTGCTCAGGATAACGCTGAATAAAAGGTCGAATACCAAACTCGGCAGTAAATCGTTGAGTGAGCTCATAGTGGGCTTGCATTGATATATCGAAGTGTTCCAAGCCATAATCGGCCACAAAAAACCCATGAGGCATATATAAAAACGACGCCATCCCATCACTCTCTTTTTCATCGAGCTTGCGGCCAAGAGAGGCCACTAACACTTCAACAGCATCCGCGTAATTGTCAGGTAAGTAGATTTTTAGCCCTTGAGAAATTTTCCTGCCACGGGGCATCAGTTCCAGTTCATCGTAGCCATCAAGTACTTCTTGAACGAAAGCGTTAATTTTGAATTCAGGCATGACCCCTGCGATCATTCTGGCAATTTTATTCGGCACGTCAGCGCCAAACTGATTTTTAAGTGGCTCTGCCATTTTTTTTCCTAGATTTTATCAAGATATTTGCTTCAGCTTCTAAATAATTCGGGGAATACTATTTATTAATATTGATTCTATCAAACAAAAATCCCCTTAAATAAAGTGATTCCCAAATAAACCCCTAAATCCGCTTTAAGCAGGATTTTTTGTGCGGTGCAACTAATGCAAATAGTTAGAGCCTATATGTTTGTTCGGATAGCAGATGCCACTGGCAAAATTAGTCGCCCAATTTCATTCCCAGTGCAGCGATAAATGCACCAAATTATAGGTATTTTCTTTCACCGTAAACTGCTCAGATAAATTGCTTAGTGGTTCACTAACAATGTTTGCTCTTGGAGTAAATAAACTAACGTTAAAAATGTTTTCATATGACGTTAACCTTAAGCCCTTGCCGTTATGATAATCAGCCATAATTCTTACGCTTGTTTCCTCGCCTTCAGTATCGTTTCTCAATATAAAATATAGGCCTATTGTTGCACCCACCAATAATCCAGCGCCTATAAAAGCTTTTACAGTTTTGTCTCCAGTAGGATAAGCACCTCTACCACCACAAAAGGCGTCAAATTCTGGGTTACAGTCATCGGTTGCAAAACAGGACTGTGATAGCAAACTAAGAGCAAAAATAGTGAATAATTTCATGATTTTTTTCATAAGTAGTTCCTCTTAAGTGTTATTTCGCCCATCTATCACACATTCGACAATTTGCTTGTTCTTATTTTGTTCAAAATTGTAATGACAGACGAGCATTGGTAATCAGAAAAAATAATCGCACTAGGCTACCTGTTGTCTAGAACAGGCTACTCCTAAAAAGCATATCGTAGTGATGCACCAATCGTATTGAGTGCATCAGAGCTTGTGTAACTCACACCTGCGGCAAAATGTTCTGTAAAGTAGTAGTTCACACCCACACCAAAGGTTGTCTCGCTGTCATCACCAATATCAATATAAGCAATCGAGGCATCCACTTCGAAACTACTGCTAAGGCGACTGCGTACTCCAGCGGTCAAGCCAGCTCCACTGTCATCCTCATCAACACTTGAGCCACCACTACTAGCCTTAGCCTTCAAATACTCGTACGAAACTACAGCGTAGAGATCAGTAGAATCAGTCACCCCATAACGATAACCCACCCCCAAAGAGCTCTGATCAAGATCCAGATCAACGCCCTGATAATCATCACTCAATTTACTATAGCTACCTACAAGAAAGATGTTTTCACCAAGCAACTTTGAAGCACCTAGACTAATTCCAGCAGGACTCACCTCACTTATATCGTCAATATCAACAGAGGCATAGCCAAGCTCTACGAAATCCCAGTTGGGTGATGCTGCTAATGTTGAAAAAGAAGCTGAGAGTGCGGTGACAAGTAGTAAATATTTTATTTTCATAGTAGTTCCTTAATTTTGAAATAACCCCAAGTTTTCTCAGGGGTGCTCACTATAAAAGTTATGATGAAAAAAACTTTAGGTTCAGATGATTAATTCCTTAGGAAAGCTTAGGTTTACTCAAGCTATTGTTTATATCGGTTTTTTAGGGTTTTAAAACAAACGCTCAAATAACTTATAACGAACAGAAGTGTCCGAATAAATGGAACTTAACTGATCACAACATAATTAGATTTTGAGCTCAGTCTAATGAATATCGTAAGTTAGCTTTCTATTTAAGTAGGGTGTAAAAAAAACGGCATGGGGCGGTTGTGTATGGATAATCAGGAAGCCTGTCCGATGTTTGCTATCCGGTGGTTAACCTAACTTGCCGGAGTGGGGACCCCATCCGCTGGAATCAATGATCTGGTTCGGCCGCACACCCCATCTACTAATCACTCGTCATTAATTTATATTTGGCTTGCAGAAGTCTTATTAAGCCATCCAGACCCACACTGCGAATTTGAGCTGAAAATTCGACATTCTTACTTTGCACTAGGCTTATCCCCTCAACAGCCAAATCAAAGAGCTTCCATTGCTGTGTCTTTTTATCTTGACGCAATTTGAAGTGAAGGCTAATAGGAGGGGCAGCAGTGTCTACAATTTTCGCCCGCACAATGACAAAGCCTTGGTTTTTGAATGTGCCGGGTGGTTCGAAAATGACTTCCTGAGCTTCATAGCCTGACAAAGCGGCGGTATAGGTTTCCAATAAATCCTGTCGCATTAAGTCTACAAAACGCTTCCTTTGAGGTTTGCTAGACTTTTTTAGATTAGGGCCCAAAATTTTAAAGGAGGTATATTGGTAGTCAATTATAGGCATTAGCTCTTGTTCAACCAATGCTCGTAATACGTCTTTATTTTTTCGTTGCTCACTTGATAATTTTGCCATTTTTTCAAACAAGCTTTTGGCCGTATGCTCCAATAATAGGTAGGGGGACGCCTCAGTTGCTGATGCACTGAAAGGATATAAAAACGCAAGAATAAAGATAATAGGAAACAGGGCGTTTTTGATTGAAATCATGTGACTAGCCAAACTTAATATTGTGTATTAGTGCCCAAACAGTAAGTGTGAAACAACAAAAAAGCCTTAGGTTCAGCTGATTCTTTCCTTAGGAAAGTTTAGGGATTAGTTGAAAAGAGATATTAAGTGGAATTGATAAATTTTTTGAAATTGGATATCGAACTTTCCAGCCAAAACTATCCAAGGCTGACGATGACCATTAAACCTATCATCCAATAGTAAGACAGGACTTGAGGTTAAAATGTAGGACAAATTGTTTCTCATCAGGCCTATTTTTCTGCCACAAATTGCATAAAAAACATCACCACATGCACAAATTTATTACGGCTGAGAGGCGTCAAGCAATTACCATTGCCTCCTGCGGCTATTTGACATGTTGCCACCCGCTTTATCCAAAGAGGTAATTCCGTTTTCCTGGATACTACTAAGAATTTCTCCCGCCAGAGATTCAGCCAGTATGATCAGTCTTTCTCTCACTATTTCGGCATTATTTTTCAAATACATTGCATTTATTTTGGAATTTTTTCTCCTTGTCCCTGGCAGGATTTCACGTATAAACACCTGGTCTCTAAATATGCTGTTATCTTTATGGGCGGTATATTTCTTATACCGTCCATACTGCTTGGTTTTCTTAGCATCCGGATTGACAGAATATCCTTGCAAAGTGTCAGTTTTAGGGATTAATGAAATGTCAGCGTAGGCATTTAAAGCAGCATAATCACTTTTCAAGGAATATCTCACGTCAACAAATAAGACCGCTTCAGCCGTCGAATTTGCAAAGCTGTCCTGTCTCAATTTTTCATCTGCACCTGAATTGTGTGTGACGCTCTTTACATTTAACCAAATCATTTCTGTAAGTTTAACTTGTAAACTCTCCATAATCAGCTGGTTGACGTCTACTTCAACAAGCGAATCTTGTATAGGTTGAATTTTATCTTCAGGGATATCGACTTTATTTTCTGAAAACGCTTTTACGATAACGGCGACGGCAACTAATGGCAAAAACAGCGGTATAGGTGGAATCGGAATATATCCACCACGCGCAGATTGTTCTAAAACGATTTCTTCTTGTGGAATGGTCACGAACACATCAGTTGAGCCAATGCTGTATGTGGTTTGCTGTCTTTGGTAAAAACCTGAAGTGGTCTCACAGCCCAGCAAAAATACTGCTGCAAGACTTATAAGCGCGACCTTTAAATATGAAAAGATGCTAATAATAACTTTATCCTGCCTTTTTTGTTGGTGAGTCAAACAGCTGTATTTTCATGCAGTCAAACCGAGTGAAATAGTGGCTTACACGTTATTGAACACTCTTTTATCACCCTAATGTGCAAACAAATGCTCTATTTTTTTTATAGGTTTAGCCGCTGATACATACAGCTTCTAGAGAGTCGGCCAAGCTAAAGACCGTATTTAAACGCGTTAGGTATAATACTTCGAGCGGTGAGCCATTGGCACCTGCAATATGGAACTCGGTTTTTTGCTCTCGCGATTCATTAAGTGCGACAATTAACGAGGCCATACCGGAACTGTCGATGTATTGCAGGTGAGTAAAATCAACAATGACATGATTGTTATCCCTAATTATGTGCAATATTTCTCGTTTAATTCCACACGAATTACTTAAGTCGATTTCGCCGTAAAGTTTAACAACTTGGTAATTGTTGAATCCCTCAATCTCTATATTCATCATCTGACTCGACGTTCTTAATGTTGTGTATCAGTAAGCAAAACAATAAACGTGACCCAATAAAAAAGCCTTAGGTTTAACTAATATATTTCTTAGGAAAGTTTAGGTATTGCTTAGAGTGGGGATTTTAAATGGGATTGGTGATTTCTTCGAAGTCTGGGTTAGTACTTGTTAGCCAAAACTGCTCTAGGCCGATGATGACCATTAAACGCTGGAATTCTTCAGTATTTCGAAATTCTCTAGCTTCACTTGAGAATAAAAATTCAATATCAAGATCATATTTACTTTGGATTAACTCATCGAAAGAATTGGCGGCCCGTTGATATTCTTTAAGAAAAATCCATATCGGTGGTTGAAAACGAGGAGG
>JBLHNW010000093.1:0-10276 GCA_047622205.1 Paraglaciecola sp. | reverse complement strand
GGTCATGATTACCAGCTAATTAGCCAACGTCCATTAGTCAGTCAATATCAGTACAATATTAAGTCATATAAAGCTGCTCTGGATCATACATCTTCTCACAACCTGGATATGCAGCTTAATCTGCACACTCCCCGCCATAGTAATGATCGTACTCAGGCCTGGGTTGCAGAAATCAGGCAACAACATCCGCAAAACGAAAACTTCATTGCTACTTTGCTTGATTATTTTGTGCAGCAAAACTTTCGCTATACCCTGCGTCCTGACATTATGCTTAGGGATCCGGTCGATCAATTTCTGTTTGATAAACAGGCAGGGTTTTGCAGCCACTATGCCAGTGCGCTAGCTTATGCTTTGCGGCTTGGAGGGATACCCGCTCGGCTAGTGACCGGATATCAGGGTGGAGAAGTAAACTATACTGAGCCACGAAACGGTTATTTAAGTATTTACCAATATGACGCCCATGCATGGGTCGAATACTGGAAAAATGATGGTGGTTGGCAACGACTCGACCCCACGGCTCTGGTAGCGCCAGATAGAATAGATTACGGATTACAACAAGCGATGTTAGAAGAAGGGAGTTTTTTGGCAGATTCACCTTTTGCACTAGCTAGATTGGCCAATGTTGCCTGGGTAAATAATTTGCGCCTCTTATTGGCAGACATGGACTACAACTGGAGTCGCTGGGTATTAGGTTTTAACCAGCAATCACAACAAAATTTATTCAAGAGCATATTAGGTAAACTGAGTCCGCAAAGATTAGCCATTTTAGGCTTAACAATAGTGGCAATAATTGCCTTTCTGATCGCCCTATTCTTTTTGCCTCATTGGTTAAGCACACGCCGTGATGCGACGCAGCGTTACTACAATCAGGGGCTACAAATACTTGAAAAAGCCGGGAGCAGCCGACAAAACTGGCAAGGGCCAGGTGAGTTTTGTCAGCAAATTAATGAGCAACATGACAAAAAGATAAATGTACCTTTTGCACACTTAACCCGACTTTATTTATTATTGAAATATCAGCCGCAAATAACTGACAATAAAGCCAACAAACTCACCGTCCAACGACAAATAGAAATGCGCAAGCATCTACGACGATTAAAAACAGCGATAACAGCCTCCTAGCTAAACTCCTACTTATCCAATGAATCGGCTTTCAATTATCAAGCAATAAACGATGCAACCATCATCAGCAAAAGAATCCAAAAACGATGATTTAAAATTGTTCTGATCCTGAAGGTTGCAATTATTGTTCACCTATAAATGACACTTAGAGGAGCAAACTTTTCTCTTTGGCGACAATATTAAAGGTTCTATGATGTAGTTTATTACCAAACAAATCATATACTTCTAACTCCCACAATGCAGACTGCAACTCGTTTTCAGCGAGTTTATACCGAGCACTCCAGTTGTTACGTGCCCCATACAAAAATGATTGATATGCGGTTTCGGAAACGCCATTAGCACTATGTTTTAGCCAACGAACTATGACCCCTGTAAGTTTACCATTGTCAGCAAACATGGCATCAGGTACAACATCAAAGTCGACACCAAAGGTCTCGGACGGTAGCGCTGCTAGGTGATCAAATTCTTCATAATCGTAGCTGTTATAGCTTTTCTCAAAATATTTTCCAAAATCTCTTTCGCTAATAGATATCGGGTAAATTTGTATATCGAACTCACTGGCAATGGTGCTGTGTACTAAGGATAATTCTTGCGCCGTAAACTGCCCATTAATAATAATATCAAAGAGCACACTTTTTCGAGTAGCATAGGTAGCGTCAGTAACGGCGTTTTTAGGCAATTTATCCTGTGTGTTGTCTTCCAATTTGAGTAATTTGACACATTCAGCGACGCTTTTATCTATGCCTCTACCTAAACATAAGGCTCTGGCGATTTTTATGTTGACCGAGGAATTGTATTCTTGCTCTTTCGCCAGTTCGAACATATTTAATGATAAAGTATAGTCCTGTTCTCCCCCCTTTCCCGTGTAGTAAAGCTCCCCTAACTCATAGGAAGCACCTCCGTATGAAAGATCTGAAGATTGCTTAAATAATGCGATGGCTTGCTCGACGTCTCGATCTACTTTCTTGCCCGACAAATAGAAGCTTGCGACATTATGCATAGAGCGAGGATGATTATAATCAGCGGCTTTTTTGTAAAAAGCCCAGGCAAGTTCATCATCGTTTTCGAGTTTACTTTTAAAGTTAAATGAATCGGCCAGACGTGCCATTTCTGCGCCAATTAGTTTTTGGTCTGCTTCTGGTATTTTGTCTATTTCATAAGGTTTTAAATCTAGTGTACGCAACAAATAATCATGAACATAAGCAATTTCATGCCATTCACCCCACCAATTTGTGTGTCCGTGGCCGGTATCTGCATAATTTAAGGTTTCAACAATTTTTTGGTGTTTTTTAAGTGCGTACTCCATTCTGTTACTGTGTTCAAATCCTGTTACATCATCGTCTTTCCCAGCAATAAGCAAAACCGGGACTGTTACTTTGTCTGCCAAGTAAACTGGAGAAACCTCGAATAAGTCTTCGTTCATTTCGCCAATGGTATTGGCCACGCGTCGGCGATAATCTTCGTCAAACACATCTATATTGCTGCCGTTAAACCAAAGGGGTAGGTCGTATAAACCATAAGAAGCTACGATACAGTCATAGCTATCGGGGTGTTTTATAGCCAGCAAAAAAGAAGAAAAACCACCGTAACTTGCTCCCATGGCACAGGTCTTTTCATAATGGTTATTTACTAATACCTCATCAAGTACTCTGGTAATATCTTGTTCGATAATTTTTCCAAGTTGAGCAACACCTTCATTTTGAAAGCGTTTACCGTAGCCAGTGGACCCTCTGAAATTTACTCGCAAAACCGAGAAACCTCTGCTTGATAAATATTGAACTGTGGGATTAAACAGGTCATATTCCCTCACACCAATGGGGCCTCCATGCGGCATAACCAGCAGTACATTTTGGTTGAAGCCATCAGGTTTCGTTAAAAAGGCTTCTATTTGCGATCCGTCGTCTGATTCAACCGTGATCCTTTCGGTTTTGTTCATTTTGTAAGGCAGAAGATCAGGCAGTTTTCTTACTAACTGTTCCGCTGTTAGCGCCTGCCTATCAAATAAGTAATAGGTACCTGGATCTTCGGCGGCAACGGTCAGTAATATTTTTCTATCCGTCTCGCGATTAACCGCAGTAATTAAAAACTGTTTATCGGGGAAGGTATCGCGTATTAACTGAGCTTCCTGCTTTTGATTTTCACCAAAATATTGAGTGGTATAGCGGCCATGATCAAAATAACGAATCGATTCAACTTCACCAGTTTCGGCCGAAATTGTTGCATCGCTAAGATCATATTTTTCATGTTCAATTAAGATTTTGGTAAATGTTTGGGTGGCAATATCAAACTCATGTAAGGCCATTTTGTCTGTGTTTTTATTACTCAATACTGCAAGATTTTTGTTTTTCAAAAAACCTACTGGCAAAAATGAAAAATCTACTATTTTTGATGAAAAAAGCGGCTCCCATTCTCCAGATGCAAGTGGCTTATAGTGAAACTGAACAGTTTCCAGAGTTTCATCAAATACGATTGAAATAAGCTTTGCTGCCTGATCATCATAAACATAGGTGGCTTTGGAGGAATGTAAATTCGGAATTTTTCTAGCTTTTTTTAAGGTATTGTTGAGCAAATCATCTACGCTCGCGTAATAAAGTGTATCTCCTTGGGAGCTTTTGCTTTTTTGCGAAAACAGTACGATATTTTCTTGTTCAGGAAGGAAGCCTACAATATCGCCTTTCAGTCTTAGGTGTGTCGATTTTGCTTCGACTATTCCATCATGTTTCTCTAATTTGACGATGAATTTGC
The DNA here is from genome assembly GCA_047622205.1 of Paraglaciecola sp. GTDB lineage: Bacteria > Pseudomonadota > Gammaproteobacteria > Enterobacterales > Alteromonadaceae > Paraglaciecola. The sequence goes on along the minus strand of JBLHNW010000093.1, from coordinate 6,409 downwards.
TACTTGCGCCTCGGCTAGTGACTTTTAAAATGATTGTTTCGTCGTTAATCCAATCATAATCATATAAAGATTGGTCAGAATTGAATGTGATTATATTCAGTGTTTCTCCACTTTCGATATTGAACAGATAGATTAACCTCGTTTCATTATCAGTTGTGAAAATGGAAATATACTTGCCATTTGGCGAGAACTTGAGCATCGATGATTCTGAATTCTTAAACAATTTTTCGGCAGGGATTGGGGAAGCAGGTAAATCTATGCTGAAGACACTAAAACCTAGTAATAAAAAACTGAATATGGTTCTCATTTTGCCGACTCCTTGGCTGCTTGCATTCTCACTAAAAAAGGATCCTCACCCGGACCGTCGTACTGAATTTTTCGTTTTACGAGAATATTAGGGAAATTCTGCTCCATAAAAATTAGCGCTTCAGATGAACGGTTTGCCAATTCTATTTGGTTTTTATAGAAAAAATAATTGTACGATTCTATTGTTAAGTGACCGACATAACTGATTGTTCCAGGATGTACATTGAAATCCCAATAGCCCTCTTTCAGACTCATTTTCCACCAGCGGTTAAATTTCACCTTGGAAATTGAATAGTCGCCGGCCGGCATATCGATAAGAAAGTAATTTGTCCCCTGCCTTAGGTCTTCCTTAGTGAGTTTTATCCGTTTCTCACCAGAAATGATGACTTGATCTATATACGAGTTAGTTTCAACTCCGATCAATAAATACCCCATATCATTTGCCAAAGGAATATCAACGTCTTCTTTGAGTGAGCTCACATGTTGAACACAACTCATAAGTAATAATGAAAAGAGTAAAGTAGATAATTTGGTAATAGGCATGTTCTTCCTTATTTGTAACTGCATCCAATCCAGTCACTATAATAAACCAAACCCTTTTTAAAAGTGAAGTTTTTTGGTCTAAAGAACAAGTGTAATGTCAATGGGAATTGTCTCGTCAGGCTTGAGTTTTTAAGTGGCAGAGCGGTTTTCACGTAAATTAGGAGGGCTGTCTCTGTAAGCAGTTTCAAGCAGCATCAGTACCGAAAACTTTAATCTGAAATCAATGCGATTTTTACGCCAAGCTTTAATTCAAAAAGAGTTTAAGCCAGACATCCAACATAACACGCTTGTTCAATTCATGGCCGATTTTTAAGAAAACTGGAATGAGTGTCTACGTAAATACTTAGGCAAATTTGAATAGGAGTTTACGTAAATATGTTGTGATCATAATTATCCACTAAATCATTCAAATATCTTTAACATTTTCTAAAGACTTGTTGTATAACCCTCGTTAGTATACCTAGCGATTATAACAATTATAAAGAGAATTCAGGGATGTCGACTATCAAGCAAATTTGGCACAAAAGCGCTCGTCTAATTAACAACGTTGGCACCTGGTTTAGCCTCTTTCTTAATCCCTCCGAGCGTTCATGGCAGATCACAAACCGCACAATCATACTTGTGGGTACGTTGTTTATCCTGGCCATTTTATTCAGCAATATTCTTGCAATTGCCACGGTTGAACGAAGCCTCGGATTTTTGGTCATGGTCGCATTTATGATGCTAATTGGATTAGCCGCTTTCCTATCACTACAACTGCTGACCAAACTATCCAAAAGAACTCGCTTAGTTTTATCTCTGTTCGTACCATTTATGGTTGTTATGCTCTTACCTTTCTGGAATTCAGGCACCTTTATTCTCGTGGGTGTCACCCTATTATCTCTTTGTGTAACTGTCAGCTCACTGATTGCCTTTAAGGAAAGTAGTAAGCCAGTGAAGCAGCAAAAACGTGTATTAACTTTTTTGTTGATTGGTGTGTTCGGCACCAGCTCGATAGCTTATCAGTTTTTTGCCAGTCAAGAGCGGCCCAATAAATTACATGATGCCTATGTAATGAGCGATCAAACACTGGATATTTCCAATCCAAATGCTAAAGGGCCTCATAATGTTGATTTTTTTACCTATGGTAGTGGTAATGATCGTCATCGTCCCGAGTATGCACAGGGCGTGGCTATTAAGACTGACTCAGTTGACGGCAGCAAACTGGTAGATAAATGGGAGGGGCTTGTTGGCTGGACTCGCACCCGTTACTGGGGCCATGATGAAACTCAATTGCCCCGTCAAGGTCGGGTGTGGATGCCACAGGGAGAGGGGCCATTTCCCCTTGTACTAATTGTTCATGGCAACCATGAAATGGAAGACTTTTCCGATCCAGGCTACGCCTACCTTGGGGAACTGATGGCGAGTCGGGGTTATATATTTGTGTCAGTGGATGAGAACTTCTTGAACTTTTCTTATGCTGATTTTATCAATCCAATAAATCCCAACATTGGTCGTGAAAATGATGCCCGTGGCTGGATGCTGCTGGAACATTTGAAACTATTTAAACAATGGAACAACGATCCCGATAGCCGTTTCAATGGCAGAGTTGATATGCAAAATATCGCACTAATGGGTCATTCTCGTGGAGGCGAAGCTGTTGCCATCGCAGCAGCTTTTAACACCCTAGCTCATTATCCCGATGATGCCACTCTTACCTTTGATTATCAGTTTAATATCAAAGGCATAATTGCGATAGCGCCGGTGGATGGTCAGTACAAGCCAAGAGATAAACCCACGCCACTTAGCAATATCAACTACTTTACCATTCATGGCAGTGCCGATGGTGACGTTGATAGCTTTATGGGCATGAGCCAGTATGAGCGTATTCATTATTCTAATGCTACTGGTACGGATGAATTCAATTTTAAATCCAGTCTATATATCGCTGAGGCTAACCACGGTCAATTTAATACTGGCTGGGGCAGAAGAGATTTTGGTGGTGGGTTCTGGGGCTATTCTCTTGACACTGAACACATTATTCCGCCACAAGATCAGCGACAGATTGGACAGGTTTACTTTAGCGCGTTTCTCGATGTTACGCTCAAGAGTAACCAAGCGTACTTACCTTTATTCCAGAATAGTAGTTACGGTATGCAGTGGTTGCCCAATGGTTTTTATGTCAACAACTATGCTGATAACAAAACGCAGTGGTTAGCCCGATATGAAGAAGATATCGATCCAGGCACAGGCCATAGTGACGGCATCAATATCACCGGAGCTAACCTTTCTCAATGGAAAGAGCACTGGCCAGAGTTGATTTATAACACACTCGATACTCACCTTACACGCCTCGCATGGGATCATAAAGTGACTAAGGAGCTTGCTACGTACAGCATTGATTTTGCTACTAGTTGCATCACTACCAATGCTGATTCTCAATTGGTTTTTTCAATAGCTCATGGTGGTAGTGATACTTTACCCAAAGGATTTGAAGAAGATGAACAGGCATCAGAGAAGGTAATTGAGGACTCTAGCGAGAGTGAGTCAGAATCAGACGGAGAAAAAAAGCTACTCGACTGGCACATTCTGCTTACGGATACTGAGGGAAATCAAGCCAAAGTGCTGCTTTCCGATTATCAGGCACTTTATCCAGAGTTGATGCGCCAAACCCGACGCCTAAATGCACTGTATGACCGGCCCCAAAGTGAGATTGTGCTGAAACGTTATGCTATCCCTGTTGCTGATTTCCTCAAACACAATGTCGAATTAAATACTGACAGTTTAGAAAGCATGAGTTTTGTATTTGATGAAGGTAAGCAAGGAGCACTCTGGCTCAATGATGTAGGGTTCTACTTGTAAAAATTGAAATTGGATGTCTACGTAAATAGATTGCTCGGAATACTAATTCCTGCGCCAAACGCAGTACAATTCAATCTGACGTTTTAGTTCTCTTAAATCAGATAGTTGGCCTTCTTCAACCGCTTTATCAAGTTGATATTTGGCCTCCTCACATTTTTCACCAAATGCATATTTAATGTCGTTTTTTTCAAGTTCAGCCGGATCCACAGCAACCACTCTTGGTTCCGCACAAGCACTCAGACCCAACACTAAAAGACCGGTTAACAACATTACATTACGCATGAAAATCCTTAATGACACAAAGTAAACATTAGACAAAAACTAACTAAAACTCACTTTGATTTGGCTAAACATACCTGGGGGATACCCCAATATGTCACCAACCTGCTCTTATTAGAAGGAACTATAAATACTATACTAATATACAGCGATATTTGTTGAAGAGATTAGCAACTGATTGCTCCAATTCGAAATTTCTGACGGCGCAGCCATTACTGTTTCGCACCGCAATGAAGCGCCTCATTTAATGCCGCTTACTCCCATCCTCTTAACACTGAAACGAGCAAGAGTATCCAGGCAACAATAAAACACACGCCACCGATAGGTGTGATGGGTCCAAACCATTTAACTTGAGTTAGCGCCAATAGATACAAACTTCCGCTAAATAACACAATACCGGCCAGCATAAATCCGGCACTCCAGATAAGTAATGGTTGAGACTGCTGCCGGTACAATATAACCAATAAAATCAAGCCTAAACTGTGGTACATCTGATATTGAACGCCTGTTTGAAAAGCACTCATCATTGCTTCTGGTAACCGCCCCTTGAGCCCATGAGCGGCAAATGCCCCAAACACGACTGCTAACATGGCACCGAATGCTGCTGCACTTAAGATCATTTTCATTTGTTGATTAGACTCCTCATGTTGTAACACCTTGCATCATTTTCAGTAATATTTTGCAGAAAATTTTTATGATTTAGTTTGTGTTTACAGACGTTTAATTAAATTCTTCATCGTCCTGTTCTTGTTGGACCTGACTTAGCAACCACTGACGAAATGCGGCGATTTTCCCCAGCTCAGCTTGTGACTGATGACAGACAAAATAATACGCATTTTTAGTTATCAACTTTTCTTCAAACGGACAAACCAAACGACCTGCGTCGATTTCTGGACGTGCCAACACACTATGTCCAAGCGCGATCCCCTGCCCCAATGCTGCTGCTTGTAATACCAGCATAGAATGGCTAAATATCGGCCCCTGATTGACGTTCATCCCTAATACATTGAAATGCCTTATCCAGGTTTTCCAGACTTCTCTTGAAGAATCATGGAGTAACATGTGATGGCGCAAATCCTCTAATTTATTTAATGGCTTGCCGCTTTGAAATAACAATGGGGAACATACAGGTGTCAGATATTCCGTGTGCAACTTATCTGAAGTTAAGCCAGGCCACTTTCCTTTCCCATAATATATGGCCACATCTACGCCATCATTTAGAAAGCCCTCGTCAAAATCTACTGCCTTAATACGCACATCAATATCTGGATTTAACTGGCTGAATTGGCTGATACGCGGTACTAACCACTGAATTGCAAAACTAGGTGGCAAAGCAACCGTAATAGCGCCCTTCGCTCCTTTTGCTAATAAGCGTTCGGTTGCTTCCTGCAACGCTTGAAATATATCTTTAAGATCCAGGTAATAACCCTGCCCTTCTTCAGTCAATAGCAATGAACGATTTTTACGTAAAAAAAGTTTCATTGATAAGAAATCTTCCAAGGCTTTTATTTGATGGCTGACCGCCGCTTGAGTAACAAAGAGCTCATCTGCCGCACGGGTAAAACTTAGATGCCGTGCCGCAGCCTCAAAGGCTTTAAGGGAATTAAGTGGGGGAAGTCTTCGATTCATTTGTTAACAGTCACTTTAGTTTTCAAAACCATCTATGCATGCATTAGTTTTTCTAATCGATAAGACATATTAAATATCATTTTTATAATATGCAACAAGTGTTTATTATTCGATCCGTCAAAGAGAATAACCTTTTAAAACAAAGGTTAACATTTAAAACATCTGTTTAACAATTAGACAGAGTTATTTACATTTAACATTAAAATATTTCGGATAATCATTATGAATTTACGTACAAAAACTATATTATTAAGCAGCTTAACTGGATTAATATTCAGTACTGCGAGCTTAGCGACCACTAAAATAACAGCAGTAAAAACTGATATTGAGCTAAACATAAATCTTGAAATCGAACAAAACTTACAGTCTATGCTGGCTGAAATACAGGCTCCACATATCAACACAGAAATTGTTAAACAACTAAACCACAGTTTTTTAGAGCATCAAACCGATCAATTGGTTAAAAATGCACTTAACGAATTACCTGAATATAAATTAAAAGTGGTACTAACTGACTAATTATAGTTTACGGCAAGCAATTGCTCTTGAATTCAAATAATAATTATCGTTATGTACTGTTAAACCTCTGTGACCAGCATAGCGCACACTAAATGTGTGCGCTGATGATCTAAGAGCAGATAAATTCTGAGAACAATTAGCTGGCACTAGTATCTAGCTTAGGAAAACTTTTAACTAATTCATCCAAAGCCTGCATTTGCTGCAGATAAGGCTCAAGTTTGTCCAGTGATAATGCACATGGACCGTCACATTTGGCCTGATTTGGATCAGGATGTGCTTCAATAAATAAACC
>JBLHNW010000092.1:0-10334 GCA_047622205.1 Paraglaciecola sp. | reverse complement strand
AACTGATTCATTAACCAAAACCCGGGCATAATGCCGATGATGGTCAAAGGAATGGCAGACATAATGATCAGTGAGAGGGCTGTACTAGAAGTTTGAATTCTGAGTACAAAAAAGATGCCGATCAAGGCAAACGCAAAGGCAATACCCATATCACGAAATACATCGAGAGTAATTTGCCATTCTCCTTCTCCGGAAAAAACAACATCCGTGCCTAAGGGGAGATCCCAGGCCAGGCCTCCTCCAGATGATAAATAGTTGCGAGTTTGCCAGTTATTTACTTTTTCAGCGTGTTCGCCAGTGTCTAAACCTTTATCGCTAATGATGTCTGCGATAACTTCTGCCGGTGTTCTTCCAGATAATTCAGCCGTGACGTAGATGACTGTTTTTAGATCTTTGTGCATAATCGGTTGTGAAGCTTCAAGTGACTTCCATTGTCCCAATTCGGCTAAACTCACCAGGGGCTGGGGGGCAGGTTCCAGTCCAAAACCTGCATCCTGATGAGCTACACCAAATCGACCTTTTACCTCAAGGGCGTTTAAATCGCTTGGTTTATTACCGTTTTCAAAAGGCAGTTTAATGTGGATAGCAACAGGACTGGCTTCATTCTCCTGTTGGTAGACTCCGGCCGTCAACCCCGATACACCCATTGTTATGGTTTGATTCACATCGGTGGTTGATATGCCCGACAAAGCCGCTTTTTGTTTATCCACCACAAAACGTGCAACTTGTTGACGTGCACTCATACTTGAATCCACTTCGACTACATAGGGCTCCTGCAGCATGCGCTTAATCACTTCTCGTGCTGCTTGCATATGAATTTGTTTATTGACAAAAGGCTCTGCATACACTTCAGCCACTAAGGTACTAAGAACCGGAGGGCCGGGTGGGACTTCCACCACTTTTAGTACAATGCCATTACTTTGAAGAGGTTCGAGAAGTTTTCTAAGACGCAGCACCACAGCGTGTGACTGGTGTTGCCGATCATTCTTATCGATTAAGATGACTCTCAGCTCACCTAAATTTGCCATCGTACGGCGATAATATTGTCTGACCATACCATTAAAATCAATTGGTGAGGGTTCACCTACATAAGCGGCTACTGACTTAACCTCCGGTAGTTGACGGGTAATCTGTAAGACATTTTTTGCCATTGCCGCAGTCTGTTCAAGGGTAGCTGATTCAGGCATATCGATAAGTACCTGCAGCTCGTTTTTATTGTCAAAAGGTAGCAACTTAAGCGGCACACTGCGCATCAGCGGTAAGGTGGCAGATGCGATAAACAAGCCAAGTACAATCCATAGACCTACCTTTACCCGTTTCTTGTTAGCGATGAGGGGAGCTAATAGTTTGCTATAAATATGAGTTTGTTCAGTACTTTGTTGTTCAGCAGGTTTAAGCAAACGCGCCGCCAACCAGGGTGTGATAAGAAATGCGACCAGTGTAGACATGATAACGCTGAGCGGCACATTGAATGCCATCGGTGCCATATAAGGTCCCATCATACCGGTGATGAATGCCAGGGGCACAAAGGCTAAAATAATAGTGATAGTTGACATAATGAGGGCAGGGCGTATTTCTGACATGGCCGCCACAACTTTATTGTTTTTACTGGCTTTGTCACTATTCTTCAAAAAACGGCTGATATTGTCGATGCCGGTGATGGGATCGTCCACTAATAATCCCAGTGACAGAATAAGCGCAAACAAAGTCACTCGGTTAATCGTGTAACCAAAGAGTAAGTCCAACATCAGTGTCATGCCGTAACACACAGGTACTGCCAGTCCAACGACTAAAGCCTGTCGCCAACCCAGGAATATGCCGATAAACACCACCACCGTGAAAATGGCAAACCCTAGACTTGAAGTTAAGTTATTGACCTTTTCGTTGGCAGTTTCGCCATAGTTTCGCAGCACTTCTCGCTTAACTTGTGCAGGCAATAGGCTGGCTTGTAGTTCGTCCATTTTCGCCAGTACATCATTGGCAACCGCTACAGCATTACTGCCTTTTTGTTTGGCAATGCTAATCGTCACCATAGGCAACTGCGATGTATTCAATGTGCTTAGTGATGACTGAGAATTCGTTGTAGCGAATTCAAGCCACTGATAACTGTTAACTTCTTCTGGTCCGTCATAAATACGAGCGACATCCTTAAGCAAAACAGCTTTTCCATTAACAACATTCACCACAAGATTGTCCAGTTCATCGAGGCTACGAATAACGTCTCCAGACTCGATTAATACAGACTCTCGCCCAACAACTAGTCGTGAGGATTTAATTAGCTCGTTTGATGCACCAATTGCGTTATATACATCCAGCACGCTGGTTTGCCGGGCCGCTAACGCCTGAGCGTCCGTTAATACTTGGATCTGTCTCGACCTGCCGCCAATAACCTGCACTTCGCTGGTATCGTCTATGCCTTGTAATAAAGTTGAGATCTCCTGTGCCATGCGGCGCAATTCGAAATCGCCATACAGGTTTGGTGCAGTACTATATAAGCCCAGTACCACTATAGGCACATCATCAACTTCTATTGGTTTCAGCATCCAACTCGAGACAACAGAGGGGATAATATCTTCATTAGAAAAAATTTTGTTGTAGGTATTTAAGAGGGCGTTTTCGCGATTTTCACCAACATAAAAACGCAGAGTAACACTGAGTCTGCCATCCATAGAACTAGAATAAACGTGCTCAACACCGGGTATCTGATTGAGCAGTTTTTCCAGTGGTACGGTCGCCTGACGCTCGACCTGACGAGCCGATAAGTTAGGCACTTCTACCCATACATCTATCATCGGCACAACTATCTGTGGTTCTTCCTCTCTGGGCGTAAAATTGAGCGCAACAATGCCGGCTAACACGGCAAATAGAAACATGATAAAGGGCAAATTACTGGTGAGCGAATAACTTACTAGTCTATCGATTGGGTGTATTTTCAATGCCTAACCCTCTTATTGCACGCAGAAAATTTCGTATAATTTTTTGATGACTTCTTTCACCCTGTTGTCACTAACAGTGTAGAAAATGGTTTGTGCCTCGCGTCTGGTGGCCACTAGATTGTTTTTGCGTAACGATGCCAAATGCTGCGACAGCGCAGACTGGCCAAGAGGGATCTTTAAGTTCAGCTCAGACACGCTGCATTCTTTGTCTATTAAACTGCACAAGATCATCAGGCGATTTTTGTTTGCCAGCAACTTCAGAAATGATTCTGCCTCGCTTGCATTTGCGGCTAATTGATGTAGATCCATAAAATGTTATTCCATTTATACAAAACACGTTTAAGTTGACTTATTATAACTAGTATATTAGATTTGTCTAATATTAGTAGGTTCTAATATACAAGTTATAACAAGACATAACAAAATTCACATAATGTGTTGATGACATAGGAGACACTTTTTATGAAAGTAAACGCAGCATTAAGGCTGGTAGCGGGCGTGATGATATTAATATCACTATTATTAACCTATTTTGTGCATCCAAATTGGTTGTACTTCACCATTTTTATTGCCGTAAATTTGATTCAGTCGGCATTTACTCATTGGTGTCCAATGATGACCATTCTAAAAAAATCGGGTCTAAAGGAGTAAATTATGTTGAAAACCATCCCCGAATTATTGCACGAAGCAGCACTGCATGTTCGTTGTGTCAATGCACTTTCAGCGGCCATTGAGCGCGATGAAAACAAAGGCTTATTGATTGATGTGCGCGAGCCAGCCGAACATTTGGCAAAACCAGCAGTAGGAGCGATAAACATCCCTCGTGGTCTACTGGAAATGAAGTTAATGGAAATTGAAAAAGATCCAAAACGGCCCATTTATTTGCACTGCGCTACTTCGGCAAGAGCTATTCTTTCCGCCGAGCAGCTTGCTAGGGTAGGGTATACCAATGTGAGCGTGATCACCTGCAATATGGACGAGATACAAAACGCTGGTAGTTAGCAGTCAATAATCGGTCATGTTGATTAACAGAACAAAATTTAAAGAACAAGGTTCGAGGGTAAAACAATGCAAGCACTTCCACATCTATATAAAGTTCAAGCTAAAGGTCAGGCTGCTAGTAACTTAGTGATTCATGTCGATAAGCTTGTTGATTTAACCGTGGCGCCACCTGCGCTGTTTGGAGGCCCTGGGGATCTGTGGTCACCTGAAGATCTCTTCATGGCTTCGGTTGCAGGTTGTTTTGTACTGTCGTTTAGAGCTATTGCCAGGGCGTCAAATCTAAGCTGGATTTCAATAGAATGCGATGCACTGGGAGAACTTGATAAACTTGAAGGCAAAACCCAATTCACTAAGATCGTTATTACAGCTAAATTGGCCATTGCGGTTGGCGAAAGTAGTGAAAAAGCCGAGCGTCTTCTTAACAAAGCGGAACAATCATGCTTGATTAGTAATTCTTTAAGATCTGAATCTCATCTTGAATGCGAGATCACTGTTGAGGAAAAATAGTTAGCAACAATATCTGCTTATACCCAAGTTATTCCAACACATAAATTTCAGAACGAGTGTTTTGAAGTAACTAGGAATAGGTAGTATTTCCATAAAAAAATCGCAGAAAATCTGCGCCTGACTCCGCTTTCTTGATCTTAATCAAGGCTAAGTCTTATCATTTCAGAATACTTCAGCGGTTTTCTCTTGCGTAAGCTAGGCTTAAGTTTATTCGTCTAGTCTCTCGGGTGAAAGAATAAAATTCATCTTACAACTAAAAGGATAACCTTATGTTGCAACTCATTACAAAATCCACATTAATTGCTGCACTATACGCAGTCACATTGCCTGCCTTTGCCGATATTTGTATCACGTTCGGTGATTCTGTGGATGACTTTGAAGGTAAATTAGTGGGGCATGGTCGGGGTTTCAGCAGTATTTCAATGCTCGAAACTACATTTAACCGAGCGGCTTTTGGTTCCTCAAAACGGACTGGATCCACACTGTATTTAGGATGGACAAAAAACACCAGTACAGCTTCTGTTCAATATAAATGTCAAATCGATACAGTACAAAAAAATGGTCCTTGTTCGATTATGGTGTTTTCCTCAGAGCCGATAGATATAAGCCGTACAGATGACGTTGCTTTTGTTGAAATGAGGAGTTGTATCACGCCCAATCAAGCACCTAATCAAACAAACACGGTATTTCCCCCAGGTGAAATAAACTAACATGACCTTCTCTGCTGAAACAGGTTTATTGCTTAATTGATCGAATTGGCCAAAAAGTACGTGGAAGCACTTTGGATATTTGGCCTATACTCGACTAGTACAACGAGGCATTAATAATACGGCCCTGCCTTTTATGGGCGAGTAATCAACATTCCTACCGCAACCGTTTGAAGTGTTAACACTTTGTATTCTTTTAGAACATTATGGAAATAGTCTGTTAATAACTACTGGTTTGTCGTGGTTGATCCCCTATTTGAGCTTTTATCGCGTGTTTTATCGCCAATTTTCTGCTAAATTCCGCACGATTTCACGAAGCTTCATTCATTGAACTTTAAAAATTGGTGAGGCTGATTTTTGATTTCCCGCCAATGGAAGGTGGGCGCATTATAGGAGAACACTATGGAACAAAGTACCGGAATTTTTAGCCGTATTTCAATGGCATTCAAACTGATTTTTAGTCAACAGTATGCAATATCTTTGCTAAGTACTTCTGAGCAAATAAAAACTGAAGTAGAGCAGGTGGATGAAAAACCTGAATTAGACCTCACGGAGCCACAAAGTGCATTGCAATTATTATCAGTTATGCAGAAAGAAGGACGCTTGATTGATTTTATTAATCAAGAGGTCAATGATTTTTCTGATGACCAGGTGGCAGCGGCTGCAAGGGTAGTGCATGCAGGAGTAAAAAGTGCAATTACACAATATGTTCAGTTCGCGCCTGTCAGTGAAAGTCCTGAAGGTGAGACAATCAGCTTGGCGGAAGATTTTGATAAAAATGAATACCGTTTAACCGGCAATATCGTGGGCACAGGCCCATTTAGCGGCACGCTTGTTCACAAGGGCTGGAAAGTCACTTCCCTTAACTTTCCATTGTTAGCGAAAAACACTGATTTACATGTTGTTGCACCAGCAGAAGTAGAATTATGACTGATGCTAAATATTGTGTAGGGATTGACTTAGGTACAACACATTGTGTTTTGGCTTACGCCGAAAGGTGTACAGACGATCAACCCAACCTGCCGCAAGTCATGCCAATTCAACAGTTGGTAGCGATTGGGCAGGTTGCAGAGCAGTCTGCCTTAGCGTCTTTTTTATATCTGCCTCATAGTGCTGAATTTGAGGAACATCAGTTACAGCTTCCATGGCTGCAAAAACAGTCCCTAACAGGCAGTTTTGCCAGAGAACTGGGTAATAAAACCCCGACAAGAGTTATCCACAGCGCTAAAAGCTGGTTATGTCAGGCTGATATCGATCGGCGAAGTAATTTTTTGCCTCTCGATGGCCCTGAAGATCTAGATAAATTGTCTCCGTTTGAGATCACCAAGTGTTATTTGCAACATATTTTAAATGCCTGGCAGCACAGATTTCCTGATGCTCCATTAGAACAACAAGAGCTGGTTATTACGGTTCCTGCTTCTTTCGAACCGTCTGCACGAGATCTCACCCTAGAAGCCGCCCGTGAATCCGGGCTTGGTAACGCGACCTTGCTCGAAGAGCCTCAGGCCGCCCTGTATAGCTGGATATCACAAAATGGCAGTGACTGGCGTGAACAGGTTAGTTTGGGTGATATCATTTTGGTGGTCGATATCGGTGGTGGTACCACAGACTTGTCTTTGATTGCAGTTACTGAAGATAGTGGCAGTTTGCAATTAACCCGAGTGGCGGTGGGAGACCATATATTACTGGGGGGCGACAATATGGACTTGACCCTTGCCCACGTAATCAACCGCAAACTAGCAAGTCAGGGAACCCGATTGCAACCTTGGCAGATCAATGGACTCACTCATGCGTGTCGTGATGCTAAAGAAATTTTATTGGCTGACAATAATACCGAGCAGGTGCCAATTGTGGTGCCCAGTCGGGGTTCAAGTTTAATGGGGGGAAGTTTACGTTCTGAACTTACCCGGGAGGAAGTCACCAGTGTATTAATTGATGGTTTCTTTCCAATAGTCGACAGCGATGTTGCCGTTCATCGAAGGACTAAATCCGCATTATCAACAATAAGTCTGCCCTTCGAAGCTGATCCAGCTATTACCCGTCATGTGGCAAGTTTTCTTACTCGTCAGAAAATGGCAGTACAAAATATTGATGGCATTAACCTCGACCACAGCGCCAGCTTTCTGCATCCCACTGCTATAGTGTTTAATGGTGGTGTGGCTAAAGCAAATGGTGTCACAAGCCGAATGCTTGAAGTAATTAATGGCTGGTTACAGAAAGAACAGGGCGCGGACATTAAAGTGCTTGAAGGGATTGATGTTGATCAGTCGGTCGCAATGGGTGCTAGTTATTTTGCCCAAGTACGCAGCGGATCAGGTGTGCGTATTCGTGGCGGAACCGCTGCCGCTTATTACGTAGGTATAGAAAGTGCGATGCCTGCTATTCCCGGTATGGAGCCGCCAATAGAAGCCTATTGTATTGCACCCTTTGGGATGGAAGAAGGAACCCAGTCTGAATTGTCTGCCCATATATTTGCGCTGACTTTGGGTCAAACTGTTGAATTTAGATTGTTTGAATCAAAGATCCGCAGAGACGATCACGCTGGAACTCAACTTGATTATTGGCAAGATGAGGAACTGACTGAGTTGGCACCTATTAATGTCGTTCTGAGTTCAGAGCGACATCAGTCTGGCAAATCGGTATCAGTTCAATTACAGACTGAGATCAATGAGTTGGGAACCTTGGCCTTGCAGGCGGTTGAAGTAGGCCCCGGTGAAACTTGGCATATCAGTTTTGATACTCGTAGCTCTTGATTATCAGCGTTTAGGAAATTTTTGTGCAAACAATCCCTGAATATTTCATTGGTGTCGATCTCGGCACCACTAATATTGTGGTTTGTTATGCACATAACAAAACTGCCTCGCCACTAAAACAATTGTCTATTCCACAATTGGTTGCAGCAGGTCAAGTCTCTTCACTACCCATGCTACCTGCTTGTCGCTATCATTATTTACAGGAAATAGATGATAAACAAGTGGTATTGCCCTGGCCAATCGATGCAATAAACTCATCTCTTCCTCCCGCCATAATCGGTAAATGGGCCGCAGAACTAGGTGCTAGCGTGCCGAGTCGATTTATTTCAAGCGCTAAAAGTTGGCTAAGCCACGAGCAAGCTAGCGAAGGACAAATAAGATTACCCATAGAGTCAGACTCTCAGATATCCACATGTACACCGCTTGAAGTTACCGCGGGTTATTTGGCGTATATCCAGGCAGCGTGGGATTTTCAATTTCCTGAAACCATATTTTCTCAGCAGGATATCGTAGTAACCGTCCCGGCGTCATTTGACGATGTCGCACGTTCTTTGACGATAGAGGCAATCAAACAAATAGGCGTCACCCGATTTAAGTTACTTGAAGAACCTCAGGCAGCGTTTTATTGTTGGCTTTCAGGTAATAATCTAGTTGCTCTTATTAACAAACAAAATCTTTTTGTTTGTGATGTTGGCGGAGGGACATGTGACTTTACCCTAATCTCTTTAAAAGATAGTGCAAACAGAAATACCAACACTTCATCCGAACCTGACGTTCCTAATTTAAAACGCGTTGGCGTAGGCGAGCATCTAATGCTCGGGGGGGACAACATGGACTTAGCGTTAGCGGTAAAGGTTCAGCAAAAGCTGGGCAGTGCCGGAGCTGGAATAAAAGCTTTGCTGCAGTTATTACCACAGTGTCAGCGTGCAAAGGAAATATTATTGGCTGGTGATGCGCCTGATGAAGTGAAAATCCAGGTATCTGGGGCGGGCAGTAATCTGTTAGGTTCAACTAAAGAAACAAGATTGACCCGAAATGAAGTGGAGAACATGTTAGTTGACGGATTCTTTCCATTCGTATCTCTTAAGGTCAAACCTAGAAACCGAAAAACGGCATTAACCAAAATTGGCTTACCATACCCCGCTGACCCATCCATCACTGCTCACATAAGTGCTTTTTTTCAAATGCACCAGCGTTTGCTCGAAAATAGACACCAACCAGAGTCAGTTGCGACTACTTCAATAGCCGACGTATGGTTATTAAATGGTGGTGTATTTTTAAGTGAAAAACTAAAACAACGACTGGTGGAACAAATTGGCCAGTGGCGTGATGAACCCGTTGTCTGGCTTGAAAACGTAGATCATCAAAGCGCTGTGGCGTATGGGGCCACGTATTATGCTCGAAGCTTGTATATGCAAAAAATGCCAGCACAGGCTAAGGCCCAGAATGGTAAAAAAGACACGCCGACTTTGATACAAAGCGCTGCCTCAAGGCATTATTTCGTCAAAGTCTCGAGTTCAGAAGGCAATAAAGCGGTGAACATTTTGCCGAAAAATACACCTTTGCATCAGCGCCTATCAATTCCTGGTCAAACTTTTCATTTACATCGTGGCAAGGCGGTTCAATTTACCGTAGGTAGTAGCCTCGATGACAAGGGCTATGTTCTAGGAGAAAAAATTGACTGGCATGAAAAACTTCATGTACTTCCACCACTAACTACAAAAATAGAAGGGGAAGGGCAGTTGCCAGTGAATCTGATAACAGAGTTGGATGAGCTCGGAGTACTAAAGTTAGAATTAGTGCATCAACAAGAGAAACAATCCTGGCAGTTAGATTTTAATCTTCGTAAATCAGATCAGAGTCATGCCCTTACAATCACACCTGAAATTAAACGGGCAGTAGACGCTATCATTCATTGGTTTGGCGATGCTAGCCGTGATTTGCCAAAGGAACCGTTGCGAAAAACCCTGGAACGATCTTTGGGCAAAAGAGATACCTGGTCGGGTGCAGTTGCCAGACATTTGTTTGATCAGCTAATGAGCTTAGCAAAAAAACGTAGAAGAAGTATGCAGCATGAACGAGCTTGGTTAAATATCGCAGGTTTTTGCTTAAGACCCGGGATGGGGTTTGCTGGTGACCCAATGCGAATAGCGAACGTTTGGCCTTTATTTGAACAAGGTGTTCAATTTGTACAGAATGTCGAAGTGTGGGTTCAATGGTGGGCTTTTTGGCGCAGAGCTGCACCTGGATTAACAACTGAACAACAAAAACAAATATTTATCCAGGCAGAACACGTGCTTCGCCAGAAACCACAAAGTCAATCTAGTAAGGTAAAGCTGCGAGCTGCAAAGGAAGAAAAACTTCGTTTGATAGGTGCATTGGAAAAACTGCCAGTCGAAGATAAGCGGGATATTCTAGATCACATTGCG
>JBLHNW010000091.1:0-10378 GCA_047622205.1 Paraglaciecola sp. | reverse complement strand
AGCACAAACCGCACCGTTGGTTGATTATTACCTTAAGGAAGGTTCTCTACTGAGCGTTAAGACTTCTGATTTCAAACCTGTGCTGGCTGCTTTAAAAGCTCACATTTAATGCTTGAAACCGCTCAAGGGCATCTCTAAAAATGCACTTGAGTGGTTTTTATTTAGCTGATTCCATCTCAACACGTTCGACATCTGCAACAAAAACCTGACGTCCCTCGAGTGTTGTAAAACTATCCTCCGTTACATCCTGGCGCTGCGCTTGGTAACTCGTTCGTGCATTCGTTTCTGAATTAATAACATGAACGGTAACGGTTTCATAATCGTCCTGCAATTCATAAAACACAATAACGCCTGCCGCTAATACCATCAAAAACATAAATGCAAAAGCACTTCTAGTCAGAAGCAACCTTCTCTCACTTTCTTTCTTGCCTATTTTTCTTTGTAACGGTTGCAACTCTTGATTGCGTTTCGATGATGCGAACCACAGACAACCGACAATTACGGCTAGAGTGACAATTATTTTAGTTAACATTCTGTATCACTCTATTGAGGTACTCAGCCGTATTACGTTGACGTTATTATTCTGAGTAACATTTATTTTTAACCGTTTTTTTTTCAATCAAATATAACAAAATGATCAACATTGAGTCGAGTATCAATTAGCTATTAATGTGATAATCGGAATGATTAAGTGCTAGGTATAATACTTCAATGCTACCGTATATGTTCAAATAATAAAAAAAATAGATTGGTAGATTATGTTGATGCATTGCAACAGACATTAAAAAAAGCTGAAGAATTTATATTACCCCTGATAAATTCAATTTGTGCGAAAATAATTAAAGCGAAAGAAACTTACAACCAACAGAACCGAACTAGCAGTCTCTAATGGCATTATTGAAAAATTCTGAGCTCAATTGAAGTAACAAATTTTAATTATGTTTCCATTTGCACATTAACAAAAAATTATCACACTATTGAATTTTAAAATCCTTTTTTTAAAACAACATTAAGTGATCCAGTGATAACTTGATCCCAATTTCTTCACCAATTTCATGATTATGGTGAGAATCTGCAAAGCAGTATAAAGTTTGATTTTCTGCTACTAATACACGATATAAAAAGTGTGTCCCCCGGAAACGCTTGTTTATTATCCGTCCGGTTATAGGGCTGCCATCCAAGTGCAAAACGTCATCTGGACGGATAAATACTTCGGCTTTGTCACCTACTGCAAAACCATGGATTCGGTCGCTGCATAAGTGACCTATTATTGATTCTACACAAGTTTTGCTACTAACATTGCACGCTAAAAAGTCACCTTCACCGATAAAGTCGGCTACAAAGCGTCCGTCAGGCTTATGATAAATATTGTAGGCTGTGTCCCACTGCTCGATACGACCTTGATTCATTACCGCCACGTGATCCGCCATAGTAAAAGCTTCTGTCTGGTCATGAGTGACTAACAATCCAGGGATCTTTTCATGTCGTAAAATCGCACTGACTTCTGGCACCAACTCTTCTCTTAACATAGCATCAAGGCCGGAGAAAGGTTCATCTAATAACAATAAACTAGGCTTTGGCGCAATCGCTCGGGCCAAGGCCACACGTTGCTGCTGGCCTCCAGACAAGGCGTGAGGATAACGCTCTTGATAACCATTGAGACCTACCAGATCCAACAACTCCTCCACACGTTTCACTTGTTGTGGCTTGGGCCAGTGATGCAGTCCAAAAGCTACATTTTCAGCAATGTTAATATGGGGGAACAAAGCTACGTCCTGAAACACCATGCCAACATTGCGACTCTCAGCAGGCAGACATAAACCGTCTTTAGCAAGGATTTTACCTGCCAAACTAATGCAACCAGACTTTAAGGGTACAAAACCCGCAATGGCTCGCAATAATGTAGATTTACCACAACCACTGGGACCCAACAAACAGCCAATTTCACCTACAGCCACAGCCAAGCTGACATCTTGTACGATAATGTGCTGGCCGTAGGCAATGCTTACCTTATCTACCAACAAATGCTGATCAGAATTATCGAAGGACATGGTCATTTAAACTTCTCATGTAAGTGTGGCCTTCGATGGGTAATGGAGGCGTGTAACATCAATACAGGAACCAGCCCAACGAGTACAATCATAATGGAGGCAGGCGCTGCATCTACAAGGCGTTCATCTGAGGCAAGTTCATAAGCGCGTACTGCCATAGTATTAAAATTAAAGGGTCGCAGTATGAGTGTTGCTGGCAACTCTTTGAGCACATCTACAAATACAATCAGTACAGCAGTGAGGATTGAACTGCGCATTAAAGGCACATGAATTTTACGCAATATTGCCAGTGGTTTGTGGCCCATTGAACTACCAGCGTGGTCTAAACTAGGTTTTATTTTCTCTAAGCCCGATTGAACACTACCCAGAGCAACTGCCAAAAAACGCACAGTGTAGGCAAACAGCAAAGCGACTAAGCTACCCGACAATAGCAAACCTGGACTGTCCAAACTCATGTATTCGAATAAAGCCATAAGCTTATGATCTGCCCATGCTAATGGGATTAATATGCCAATGGCAATAATAGTTCCCGGCAAAGCATAACCAAAACCTGCCATCGTAATCGCAGTGTTAATTGGCTTAATGGGTTTGGTTCTTTTTGCATAAGACAAAATAATGGCGAGTAACACTGTAATGATGGCCGCTAGAAAAGCCAAACTGAATGAATTCCACGCTAGTGCAACAAAGTCCCAACCCAAAGGTTGTGCCTCGAACAGAGCCCATAATAATAGCTGAGTTGCCGGAATAATAAAGCCCAAAATTAGGGGCAACAAACAGATAGCTACCGCTAAAATAGCCTTACTGCCTACTAAAGGAATGAGGTCTGCACGTGCCCGAGATTCTGCCGCAGAATGATAGCGCGCTTGACGACGAGAATAGCGCTCTAACAACACCAACAAGATCACAAAAGCCAATAAGCTTGCCGCCAACTGGGCTGCTGCTGCTACATCTCCAAAACCATAAAAGGTGCGAAAAATACCCGTAGTAAAGGTGCTGACACCATAATACTGGACAGTACCATAGTCCGCCAAAGTTTCCATAAGAGCCAAAGATAACCCAGCTATAATGGCTGGCCTCGCCATAGGTAAAGCTAAACTCCATATTGCACGCCAACGGGAGTAACCCAAACTACAACCCACTTCAATACTACTCACGGATTGTTCTAAAAACGCAGCCCTAGCCATAAGGTAAACATAGGGATACAACACCAGTGACAACATTATAATGGCTCCACCAAGAGAACGAATCTCAAAGAACCAATAATCACCGTAGCTGAGGCCAGTAAACTCTCTTATCCAAGTTTGGACTGGCCCTGCAAAATCTAATAAGCCAGCATAAGTATAGGCAATAATGTAAGCCGGAACAGCTAGTGGCAGCAACAAGGCCCAACTGAACCAACGACGCCCAGGAAAACTACACATACTGGTTAACCAGGCAGTGGGCACACCCAGCAAGAGAACCCCGGCACCAACTCCAAACAAAAGCAGTAACGAGTTCACAAGGTATTCATTAAGTACCGTCTCAAATAAATGCTGCCATAAGACACCATCTGCTTTAACTAAGTAACTCGCAATAATAATAACTGGAAGGGATATAAATGCTGCAATAACAACAGCAAAAATACTCAGCCCATGACTTTTAAACATTTTCAGTATTATCTATCTCCAACCGGCACGATCCATTAGTTGCACAGCTTGTCGATTATTTTGACCTAGTATTTGCAAATCAATCGGATCCATTTTATAACTACCAAATCCTTTAAGCGTTTGTGAAATTTTTACACCCTTTACCACAGGGTGCTCGTTATTGATGTTTGCATACCAAGCCTGTGCTGGCGCAGATACCAAGTATTCTAATAGCATTTGAGCCTGTTCAGGGTGTTTTCCATATTTAGTAAAGCCTACACCACTAACATTAAAGTGGGCACCGCGGCCCGCCTTACCTTGACCGCGCTGGTTGGGCCAAAATACTGCTAACTTACTCGCCATTTCTTGCTCAGCTGGTTTACTACTGTTGATTTGGCGGGCCAAATAATAAGTGTTAGCAATGGTCACGTCACATACGCCTGCTGCTACTGCTTTTAACTGGTCCGTATCACCACCTGAGGGCGATTTAGCCAGATTATTGACCATTCCTTCAATCCAATCCTGTGTAGCTTCAAGACCTATAGCATCAATAGTAGCCGCTACCAAAGACTGGTTATAGACAGACTGAGAAGAACGCAGGCAAATACGACCATTCCATTGATCTTCTGCTAAGGCTTCATAGGTTGAAAGCTCATCAGGGGTAACCCGGTCCTTAGCGTAAATAATAGGTCTTGCTCTAAGTGTAAGGCCATACCAATAATTTTCAGAATCCCTTAATGCTAGCGGAATTATCTTATTTAGCGAAGGTAAAGACATTGGCTTCAAAACGCCAGCTTCTTTAGCACGGTGTAAACGGCCTGCATCCACAGTAATGAAAAGGTCAGCAGGAGTTGCACTCCCCTCTACTTGCAAACGTTTTAACAAGGCATCTGCCTTACCAGTAATAAGATTCACCTTAATGCCAGTAGCGGCACTAAAATCATCTAGCAAAGGCTTAATCAAAGCTTCTTTACGAGCTGAATAAACATTTACAATATCAGCGGATTGAGCCATTGAAACAGTAAATAAACTCGCAGCAACAGCTGATAATAAAAATTTGTTAATGAGATTCATGGGTATCATATATTAGGACTCGATTGTTGCAGTTGTTGTTTTAATTGCAGTTGGTAAGTTGCACTTATTGCGCCGAAAGTAACGCCAACAGCTCTTAAAAGGCTGCCAATACAAGGTTACCAGTTGGTGTTCTTCAGGTTTTTGACCCAGTAAACCGAAACATAATTTTTGTGTGTTAGATCCATACGCTAGGGTGTTACCCAACCGGTCCCACAAGGCAATAAAGGCACCAAAATTTTTATCCCAATGTTGGGACGCCTGAGAATGGTGTATTTGGTGCTGAGCAGGAGAAATAAGCCATTTTTCTAAAGTTTTCCCGTAACTAATAGGCACAGGTGAGTGGCGCAAGTTAGACCCCAGCAGGTTTAAAACTGAAGTAAATAAATTCCCACCCAGCAAGCTAAGCAATGTCACTCTGTCAGCAAATACAAACACAAATATACCAATCAACAAGCCCTGCACTAGGGCACTTCGGAAGCCAAACAATATGCCTTCTATGGGGTGTGTGCGCAAAACCGTGAAGGGCGTTAAACGCTCCGCTGTATGATGTACTCGATGAAATGCCCACAATACTGGAGAACGATGCATGAATCGATGCAGATAATAGCGGCTTGCATCATCAACCACAAACAAACATAAAGTGAAAATAACTGACACCCAAAAAACCGGTATATCAATCGGCCATAAGGGTCGAGACACCCAATTACTGAGTGTATAAAATAACGTAGTTGCAAGGGCTAATTTGCTTAAAAGAAGTGGGCTCAAAAGCAACATAATCGGTTGATTAAGAAGCATCATCTGATAATCAGATTTGTTCGAACTAGACCACCATTTTTCACGCTGGAAAAGCCAACGAAAGGACGCAATAAAATTAAACCGCCGCTGCCACATAAGCCAAACAATAGCTATGACAGCAGCGCTTAATATATAGCCAATAAATAACCGTTTACTACCTTGGTTAACTAAACCTGTAAGTTCAGAAAACCAAGATTGTGTAAATTCAAGAAACCAATCCATAGTCAGTTAATTAAGCACCTAGTCATTTTCTGCGGCTGTCGCTTCACCAAGTGAATCTACTAATTGAGCTAAATTTGCTGTTACATCCTTGTTACGTGCTTCAACTCCAAAGTCATCAATCATCAGCTTTTGCAACTTAATCATCTGCACACGATACTCTGACAAACTAACAGATGAACTTTGCACGAACTCACCACCCACTAAGGCTGCAACTTGAGTGTTACCCAATAGCACCGGGCTGTAACCTATGAGTCTATTCATATTCACACCAGTCTCACCTAGGTTAACTCCACCTGCTTCCAGTGATAGTGCAAAACCCTTCAACTCACCCCAATGCTTGGCATAAGCGCGATAAATCTTAACTGCGTCACCATTCGCTTCAATAGTAGCTTCTAGTTTTACAATGTCACCATAAACAGATCCGGCATACTTAAACACAGCTTCAGCAATAAGACGCTGCCATTGGATCTTAATCACTTGAGCATAGCCCATTAATTTGCTGCGTTGGTCATCCGTAAGCGCATCACCATTGGCAGAAGATATCAGGTTACGACCATCAAGAAATGCCTGAACAATGGTATGTAAATAAGTGGTTTTGCCACCTTTATCAAACGAAGCTGCATAGTATGCATGAGCGTAGGCCATTTCAGTAACTAAGGAGACTTTACCATCATTATTGTAATCTGCCTTGGCAAAACTATCAGCTTTCTGTTTAGCAATTCCATAAACTTCAGCAGCAGTCAACTCCATCGTATGAGCGGGTGCACCAAAATAACCAAAGCCTTCATCCCACACGTGCTCTTTGCCAGTATAAGCCTTACCTTTTTTGTAGGCTCCACTATTAGAATGAACATCTGCCCCTAGCTTTTCATCTAAATAATTATCAACAGCCTGATTGTAAAACACGGCACCCATCGTAAATTTAGAAATCAATTGTGTGTAGTCATAACCTGTTAAAGGGTCAAAACCTTTATCTGTGGCTGCCGCTTTCTCCAACATAAGGTCAAGTAATTCAGCACCGGTGAGGTTGCCAGGCATGCCAGAAATTAAACCTTTGTAGGCTTTTCCAGACAAATCCTTGCCTTTTGATATTTCATCTACATGCATTTGTAGCACTGGAAAGTCATCTTTTGAAACAGGACTTATAATAATTCGTCCTGGGTCCTTACTATTAAAGTAAGCTTTAGTTTGCTCTAGACTAGCACCTTCAGAAACCAACTTTTTAGCTGAGGTATGCAAAATATGACGAGCCATCTGCCCAGTGTACGCCTCAGAATGGATTTCTTTGCCAGTATAATTTTTTACAGTAATAGGGAAGCCTGCATATATCGCGGCTTGGGCTTGACCAGTTTTTGATGGTGTTGTCGTAACACAAGCAGCTAAAGTTACGCTGGTTGCGACAATAGAAAGAAGTGCCTTGTTCATGTATTTCCTCTGATTAAAACTGAATTAATATTGAATTAAAGTTGAATTGACGCATGATAAGCTCACGAATCATGTTAAAAAGTTATTCTAGTAGAATAGAATACGAATGTAAATGATAATATTTCTCATTAGCAATTGATAGGAAAATTAATGTCGCCACAAGTTTCACCCTTACTGAAAGATGATCAATACGCTTGGGCGCAATTACAAACATTGCTTCAGGCACAGGGTAGTTCGTACGGACCTCATTTCGACAGTAATATTCAACGCCTGGCGACCTCAAGCACCTACGCACTGAATCAACTCTGTCGTACCCCTGCCCTACTCGACAATCTTCATCAGCTAAAACAGTTCAATCTTGAGCAGCTTGATCTCACTAAGGCGTGTGAACAGGCGCTGGAAATTACCAGCATACAAAAGATTTTACGCCAGCATCGGCATGCCAAATTGATCGAAATCATTTATCTCGATGTGATAGACAACATTCCTCTGAAGCTCATCTTGCGTCACCTTAGTGATTTAGCTGACCAACTTATTCGCTGTGCCCTGACAGCAGCCGAAAAACAACTGGCTGCAAAACATGGCCAACCGGTTGATACTGATGGCAACCCAATAACCCTTAACATTATTGCGATGGGAAAACTGGGTGGGCAAGAACTGAACTTTTCCTCCGATATAGATTTGATTTGCAGTTACGCCAATGAAGGTGATCTGGCAGGTTACGGTCGTCTTGCCTACCAGGAGTTTTTTACTCGCGTCGTAAAACTGTTTACTAAACTACTGAACGACACCACTGAAGATGGTTTTGTCTACCGTGTCGATCTAAGGCTCAGGCCCTGGGGAGACTCTGGGCCTGTCGCACTCCATCATATGGCACTCGAACACTACTACCAACTACACGGTCGAGAGTGGGAGCAATATGCCATGGTAAAAGCCCGAATGATCACTGGCAGTGATAGTGACCGACAATTTATCAAGTCAATTCTAAAACCTTTCGTGTTTCGTAAATATCATGATTACCGAGTTTTCGAAGGATTGGCGGGACTCAAAGATCAAATTGACCGCCAGGCCAGATCGAAAAATATGCAGGGCAATATTAAGGTCGGCAACGGTGGCATTCGAGAGATCGAGTTTTTCGTACAGGCGTTCCAGATCTTAAAAGGTGGCCGTAATAATCGATTGCAAAGCCAACAAATATTCACCTGTTTCGACATCTTACAATCGCAAAATATCATTACCTCAAAAACAATCGAAGAATTACGTGAGGCCTATGTATTCTTACGCCAGCTAGAAAACAAAATACAAATGATGGCCGATGAACAATCACATAGCTGTCCAAAAAATCAACTAACCCAACAACGAATCGCCTACACCATGAATTTGGCAGACTGGCAATCCTTGCAAAGACTGCTCGATGAGCACAGAACCAAAGTCAGCTACCACTTCACTGAGCTATTCAAACGAGAAACACCGACCGACCAGGACATCACCATTTCAGATGCCTTTGGTGAAGAGCAAACGGATGATCAACAAATAGAATTACTGGCGTCTTATAACCTGAATCACACTGCAGAAATCAGCCAAAAACTCAAAGGTTTTTTTACATCAAAAGCTTGGGGATTTATGTCCGCAAGAGCGAAGCAGCGGTTTTCGACTTTGTTACCGGACCTTCTAAAGTCAGCCAGTCAAACTGAAAACCATCTCACTTTAATCGACAGACTGCTCAACCTGTTTTCATCTATCGCCGGTCGCAGTGTCTATTTCGAATTACTACATCAGAACGGTCATCTACTAGATAAGCTCGTTCAATTGTTCGATAGAAGTGAATGGATCGCTCAGGAAGTGGCGCGATACCCCATATTACTGGAGTGCTTAATTCAGACCGATGACGACGAAGATAAATTCGACCGAAAAATAATAGCAAACAACCTGCAAATTCAACTGGATAACGTCGCAGGTGATACCGAACTTGAGTTAGATAGTTTGCGACTGTTTAAACGTGAGCAA
Organism: Paraglaciecola sp.; assembly: GCA_047622205.1. Lineage (GTDB taxonomy): Bacteria > Pseudomonadota > Gammaproteobacteria > Enterobacterales > Alteromonadaceae > Paraglaciecola. Next base: position 1,179 of record JBLHNW010000091.1, on the reverse strand, counting down.
ACCATCGTCATCGCCATCGCCGAATTATCAGAGCAAATTACGCCGTTAGCCGTTTGCCAATATTTAACTGAACTAGCCGAAGTGGTCTTACACGCCGTTTATGAATTGGCCAGTACCGCCTTACAAAGCCAATATGGCCAACCGCAGTGCACGGTCGATAAAGTTACCCGCGATGCTAATTTTGCAATTATTGGCTATGGCAAATTGGGTGGACATGAAATGCACTATCAGTCCGACCTAGACTTGATATTTTTGCATGACTCAACGGCAGATAAGCAAATAACAAATGGCAAAAAGAGCCTAGACAATGGTGTCTACTTTGCTCGACTCGCACAAAAAATAATATCGATGACTAGCATCCTGACTAGTGCCGGCACCTTGTACGAAATTGATTCACGACTTCGACCCGAAGGTGCCTCTGGGTTACTCGTTTCGTCCGATCACGCCTATTTTCAATATCAACTAAATAAAGCCTGGACCTGGGAACACCAAGCACTGGTTCGCGCCCGGCATGTTGGCGGTAGCCCAATACTCAAAACGACATTTCAAGAGATGCGTCAGAGAATTCTTTGGATCGAACGTGACCAACAGAAATTACGGAAAGACATCACCGAAATGCGGGCTAAAATCGCACGCAACAAATCTCCAAAAGAAGGAGGCTATCACAACCTGAAATATTCCAAAGGCTGTATGGTCGATATCGAGTTCATGGTTCAATATTGGGTGTTGCAGCATGCAAATAAAGTTAGCTCCATTTCGGCATATTCTGATAATATTGGCCTTATAGATGAACTGTTTCGGTTAGACCTTATCTCCGGCCAACAATCTGAGCTGGTGGGTATCTATCAAACATACCACCGTTGGTTACATAGAACCGTACTACAAAATAATCCGGCTGAAATCGCTAGTGAAAAAATCACAGCGGAAGTCGAACATGTTAACAATTGCTGGAACGAATGTTTCAACTAAGAAGTTTGGAGTAAGCGCAATGTCAATGGCCGATCGTGATGGTCTCATCTGGTTTGATGGTGAAATGGTTCCCTGGCGAGAAGCCAACATCCATGTATTAACGCACACGTTACACTACGGCATGGGTTGCTTCGAAGGTGTGCGCGCTTATCATGCCGACCAGGGCACCGCTATTTTTGCACTCGAGGCGCACACGCGTCGATTGTTTGA
>JBLHNW010000090.1:0-10392 GCA_047622205.1 Paraglaciecola sp. | reverse complement strand
CCCCCAGTTGCTCTGAATTCGTAATTTTGTAGGAGCATGGGTATGTAACTATCGCTTTGAAATACAAAGGAAAGTTAATTTTTCTACTTCCCTTATGTCGAGTTCTGCATAGTTATACTTTTGGAAGAAATAAAAGCCAGATACTAATTAACTGGCTTTTGTGGAATCCGTCAAATTATATGTATTAGGCTAACTATTATTTAGCTGTTCAATGCTTCTCTGGCATCTATGTATTCTAGTTCTAGGATCCCAGTCAGAGCATCTGTTACAGCTTTATATGTAACTTTTCCCTTATACACGTTCAAACCATTTAATAGATGCGGGTCGTCCAGCATTGCTTGTTTGGGGCCTTTATTAGCCAATGACAATCCAAATGATAGGGTGGCATTATTCAGCGCCATAGTCGATGTTCTGGCTACTCCCCCTGGCATATTGGCTACGCAATAATGCACAACGCCATCAACAATATAAACGGGATTTTGATGGGTGGTGGCTTTAGACGTTTCAAAACAACCGCCCTGATCAATCGCTACATCAACCACCACGGAGCCTTCTTTCATATTCTTGATATGTTCTCTGCTTAGTAGCTTGGGAGCTGCGGCACCGGGGATGAGTACAGCTCCAATAACTAAGTCTGCTTTTGAAGAATAATGTTCAATGGCTTCGACTGTGGAGTAAACCGTTTTTAATCTCCCAGCAAAAATATCATCTAGTTCTCGCAAACGTGGTAACGAGCGGTCAAGTATTGTAACGTCAGCGCCAAGACCCAAGGCCATTTTGGCAGAATTAATTCCTACTACACCACCGCCAATAATAAGTACCTTACCCGGCGCAACTCCAGGAACACCGCCAAGTAAAGTACCACTGCCACCTTGAGCTTTTTCAAGATAATGGGCACCTGCTTGCACCGCCATACGTCCTGCTACTTCGCTCATTGGAGCTAGTAGGGGCAGCGCACCACGGTTATCTGTTACTGTTTCATATGCAATGCAGGTAGCACCTGATTCTACTAGTAGTTGAGTTTGCGTTGGGTCGGGTGCCAAATGCAAGTAGGTGTAAAGAGTTTGCCCCTCACGAAGCATTCTGCATTCATCAGGTTGTGGCTCTTTTACTTTTACGATCATGTCGGCACTAGCAAATATGGACGCTGCGTCACTTGCAATTGTAGCCCCAGCCGCTTGATATTGTTCATTGGTGAAGCCAATTGATGTACCGGCATTGTTCTGGACCAAGACCTGATGCCCATAAGTGACAAATTCCTTTACCGCTGCAGGTGTTAAACCAACGCGATACTCATGATTTTTAATTTCTTTTGGTACACCGATAAGCATATTCTGTTTCCTCAAATGTATTAAGTAGTGATTTGGTAGGCGGCAAAGTATAAGTGATGTTTATAAGAAAATTCTTCTGAAATTTCAAAGCTAAAAGTATAAAATGCTGTAAAACTAGTTAATAGCAAAATATTATATGCTGATAAAAACACCAAAAGACCTTGACCGAATCGACAGAAACATATTAATTGAGCTGCAAAAGTCTGGCCGAATATCTAATATTGATTTGGCGAGTAAAGTTGGATTGAGTGCAAGCCCTTGTTTAGAAAGAGTTAAAAGGCTTGAGCAGCAGGGTTATATTAAGGGGTATTATGCCAAGGTTGACCCCCATAAACTTGGTGCTGCCATGCTGGTTTTTGTTGAGATTACCTTAACTAAAACATCTGTTGATATCTTTGAAGAATTTTCTGCGGCAGTAAGCATTCATGATGATATTCAGGAGTGTTATTTGGTGTCAGGTAATTTTGATTTTTTGCTGAAGGCTCGAGTAGCAGATATGTCAAGTTACCGAAAACTATTGGGTGATACCTTACTGCGGTTGCCCGGAGTAAGCGAATCGCGCACCTATGTGGTGATGGAAGAAGTGAAGGAGAGTATGCAACTTAAGATTAATCTAAAATAAAAATCCTTCTCAGGTGCTTATACCCATACCACCTCAAATTGCGCGTTTCAGCGGGAATTTAAAGCCATTTAGGCAAGGTGACTATTTGCAGGCGTCCTATGTTTAAAAGAAAGGGGGTCTAAGTCAAAAATAGTCAAGGCCGTATAAATGGCTTTAAAATCCACCGGGACGGAGCATCTGAGGCACTTCTCTCCGTCGTTGTCACCTTTCAGAAGGTAGACCGCATTCTTTCAAGGAGACGCCTTGAATTGAAGCACCCCAGTCGCTCTGAATTCGTCATTTTGAGGTGACATGGGTATGAATACTCGCCAATAGAAACTTCTCGGCTAGGATTATTCCCTTCGCGCTGGTATCTTATAGGCATAATTGGCATTAAATAATATAACGATAATAAATTTTATGGCGCGACTCTCTGGTATCCAGCGAATTATGGAAGTAGGCATGATGCTTAGTTGTGCATTTGCTTTTTTTCTATTACTTGCGTTGGCATCATTTCACCCCGCAGATCCAAGTTGGAGTCAGGCTGGGCTGCAAGGTAGTATTCATAATTGGGTAGGGCCTATCGGCGCGTGGTTGGCTGATATCATGTTTTTTACCTTCGGTTGGATGGCCTATTTTTTCCCGTTTGCTGCAGCATTTGCTGGCTGGTTTATGTTCCAGCAACGTAAACAGATATCTGAGTTTGATTACCTCACCATTGGTCTACGTATAATTGGTTTGATACTGGCATTATTGGGTGCCGCAGGAATTTTCAGCATAAGTGTTACGGATTTGTTTTATTTCAATGCCGGTGGTTTTGTTGGTGATGTCATAAGTGCCGCCCTGATCCCATATTTGAATCTTGTGGGTACTGTACTCTTGTTATTATGCTTTTTCTGTACTGGGTTCACGCTGTTAAGCGGCATTTCGTGGCTCAGCATAGTCGATAAAATTGGGGAACTTACTATTGGTACTGGTCTTTTGCTTTATGGTGTTCCGAAGCAATTAAAAAATAGTCAGATACCTCTATTAGGATTTAAACCCCAGTTAAATGACGATTCTAATATAGCAGCAATTCCTGATGTAGGTGATTCGCTTCAATTCAACAATGTTAAAAGAGAGCGCTCTACTACTGCTCATGAAAGTTATGACAATCCTGATTTTCAAATTCCAGAAGAGATATTAGTTGAACCAAAATCAACATCTAAAATACCTGTAACATTGAAAGAGTTGCGGAAGAAAATCTCCACGGGACGTACATCTAAAACCGAAATAAGCCCAGACACAGGATCTATCAGTGAAGCTTCTGGCAAAAGTACTGAGTCGTCGCCTGGTGAAACTGCTAAATCCTTGGCGCCTCAAATAGAAGCAGGTTCAGGAACTCAAGGGCCGATGCCGTCGTTTGACCTACTCGATCGAGCTGATAAAGTGCTTAACCCCATTACCCCAGAAGAATTGGAGATAGTATCTCGTTTACTGGAAGATAAACTCGCCGATTTTAATATTGAGGCGCGTGTTGTCGGCGTATATCCGGGACCCGTTATTACCCGTTTTGAATTGGATCTGGCTCCGGGGGTGAAAGTTAGCAAAATTACTACATTAGCAAAAGATTTGGCGCGCTCAATGTCGGCTATCTCAGTACGTGTCGTCGAAGTTATCCCCGGTAAATCGGTCATAGGGCTGGAATTACCGAACAAAAATCGCGAGATGGTGCGCTTAAGTGAGGTCATCGGTGATGAAGGATTCCAATCTTCCGAGTCACCTTTGACCATAGTTTTAGGCGTGGATATTTCGGGTAAACCCGTTGTTGTTGATTTAGCTAAAATGCCTCACTTGTTAGTTGCAGGGACGACTGGTTCGGGTAAATCCGTTGGGGTCAACGTAATGATCCTTAGTTTGTTATACAAGTCCACGCCGGAAGATGTGCGCCTGATTATGATCGACCCGAAAATGCTCGAATTATCAGTCTATGAGGGTATTCCACATTTACTTGCGGAAGTGGTGACTGATATGAAAGATGCAGCAAATGCGCTGCGTTGGTGTGTTGGGGAGATGGAGCGTCGATATCGTTTAATGTCTGCACTGGGTGTACGTAATTTAAAAGGCTACAACACTAAAGTTACAAATGCCGCTAAAGCAGGCGAACCCATAAAAGACCCTCTTTGGAAATCTGAAGAGAGTATGGAGACTGTTGCCCCTGATCTGGAAAAATTACCAGCAATAGTCGTTGTGGTAGATGAGTTTGCTGACATGATGATGATCGTTGGTAAAAAAGTTGAAGAACTTATCGCCCGTATAGCACAAAAGGCCCGAGCCGCTGGGATACACCTTATTTTGGCTACACAACGGCCTTCCGTTGATGTTATTACCGGATTGATAAAAGCCAATATTCCAACCCGCATCGCGTTTCAGGTTTCATCCAAAATTGACTCCCGTACTATACTCGATCAACAAGGTGCTGAAGCCTTGTTAGGGGCAGGGGACATGTTGTATCTTCCCCCCGGAACCGGTGTTCCAACCCGTGTACATTGCGCTTTTGTTGATGATCACGAAGTGCACGCAGTGGTAGCAGATTGGCAAAAACGCGGTAAACCTCAATATATTGATGAAATCCTAAATGGTGATGCTAGTGCTGAAATATTGTTGCCAGGAGAACAAGCAGAAGGAGATGACCAAGAATTCGATGTATTTTATGATGAAGCTGTCGCGTTTGTTACAGAGTCGCGCCGTGCTTCTGTTTCCAGTGTCCAACGTAAATTCAGAATTGGTTACAATCGAGCAGCTCGTTTAGTGGAACAAATGCAGCAAAGTGGCGTCGTAACACCACCTGGACACAATGGCAATCGTGAAGTATTAGCCCCGCCACCACCAAGAGAATAAAAAATTTATGCAGCTGTTATCCCGTTATTCCATTAATATTGGTCGTGTACTGTCGACTAGTTTGTCTGTCTTTCTGTTGATTCCCACTTCTTCTCTAGCCCAGACACAAACCACGCAAGCAGTTGACGCGAGCCAGAAAGATGAAGTCAATCGAGAGCTGGAAAAGCCTAATGCGGCCGAACAACTAAAGCAAAAGTTGCTCAATTTACGCAGTTTTGAAGCGAGTTTTGTGCAGAAAGTGACTGATGTGAATCATGAGGTTTTACAGCAAGCTCAAGGAATAATTGCACTTAAACAACCCAATAAATTGTTCTGGAAACTTGATGAGCCCAACGAAAGTATTCTGATCGCAGACGGTCAAACTTTATGGCATATAGATCCCTTTGTTGAACAAGTTGTAGCCCTAGAGCAGCAACAATCAATCGAAAACAACCCATTAATATTACTAACTAACGCGCAAAGTGATGCCTGGAAGAACTTTAACGTAACGCAGCAGGGGAATACTTTTTCCATAAATACCACGCAAACAGACGCTTCAATAGTAAAGCTGGTACTGCGCTTTGAACAAGAAAAATTGCTTGAACTTAATATGCAAGATGGACAGGAACAACTCAGTCAGCTGGTTTTTGACGAAATCAAACAAAACCAGCCTATTGACGACGCTCGATTTGTATTTGAACTACCCGAAGGCTATGACTTGGATGATCAACGTAAGTAATGACCTCTGAGTTTGACTTTTCACCTGATGTAAAATCCACTGCGGTTGATTTTTCGCCTTTGGCTGCGCGTATGCGGCCACAAAATATTGAACAATATTTTGGTCAGAAACACATAATTGGATTGGGTAAACCTTTACGTGCATCGGTGCAAAAAGGCCAGTGCCATTCTATGATTTTGTGGGGCCCTCCTGGTACCGGTAAAACCACTTTAGCTGAAATTATTGCGCTACATTGTGATGCACACATTGAGCGTATATCTGCTGTGACATCCGGGGTCAAAGATATTCGTGCAGCTATTGAATCGGCAAAAATGCATGCGGCTAGTCAATCAAAACGCACTATTCTCTTTGTGGATGAAGTTCATCGTTTTAATAAAAGTCAGCAAGATGCGTTTTTACCCTTTATTGAAGACGGTACGGTTACTTTTATAGGAGCAACTACTGAAAATCCATCTTTTGAATTAAATAGTGCTTTGCTTTCCCGTGCTCGTGTTTATGTGTTAACTGCACTTTCTAATGAAGAGTTAAGTGAAATACTTGATCATGCTCTAATAGATAGTGAGAAAGGCTTGGGTGTTTTGAGTTTGATAATTGAAGATAATGCCAGGCACTTGCTTATTGAGTTGGCTGGGGGGGATGCCAGACGATTACTCAATTACCTTGAGTTGGCGGCAGATTTTGTTCCCAGTGACACGGAACAACGCGTTATTACCACAAACATTGTGAAAGAAGCGGTAGGGGGCAAGGTTGCTCAGTATGATAAAGGAGGTGATCAGTTTTATGATCTTATTTCAGCTTTCCACAAGTCAGTAAGGGGATCAGCCCCTGATGCTGCTTTGTATTGGTATGCTCGCATGTTATGTGCAGGGTGTGACCCTCTATATGTGGCCAGACGATTATTGGCTATCGCCAGCGAAGATATTGGTAATGCCGATCCGCGCGCGATGCAGGTGTGTCTAAACGCATGGGATATCTTCCAGCGAGTAGGGCCTGCAGAGGGCGAGCGTGCAATAGCTCAGGCAACACTATATTGTGCAAGTGCAGCGAAAAGCAACGCCGTTTACAAGGCCTTTAATGCCGCAATACATGATGCTAAAACCTTCCCGGACTACCCAGTGCCAGCACATATTCGTAACGCACCGACTTCTTTAATGAAGGACTTGGGCTATGGTCAGGAATATCGTTATGCTCACAACGAGCCTAACGCTTTTGCCGCGGGTGAAAATTATATGCCAGTAGAGTTGAAAGATACGAAATATTATCAACCTAACGAACGCGGTTTAGAAACAAAACTCAAGGCCAAATTAGACTATTTGGCCGGATTGAATCAACAAAGCGTTAAGCAAAGGTACGAATAGTATGCAGCATAGTTTGGCTATTTACATGTATGTAGCAGTAGGTGGTGCCTCAGGAGCATGTTTACGTTATTTTTTATCACAATTAATGCTCCAATGGTTTGGTAAAGGCTTTCCTTTTGGTACACTTCTGGTCAATGTGATCGGCTCATTTTGCTTAGGCTTGTTGTACGCTCATTTAGAACATGGGCAGATTGAAATTGTTGTTTGGCGTACCACCGTCGGAATTGGGTTTCTGGGTGCGTTAACGACATTTTCAACCTTTTCAGTGGATACTTTGATGCTATTGCAACAGGGCATGTGGTTAAAAGGCGCGTTAAATATATTTTTAAATCTAACCTGCTGTATATTTGCTGCATGGTTAGGCACACAATTTATCAAAGGCTAACAGCCAAAAATAATACAATAAGGTTTATTTACCCAAGATGTTAGACGCTTCCTATTTACGTATCGATATTGAAAAAACCGCAGAAAAACTCAAATCCAGAGGATATGAGTTAGATGTAAAGGCTTTTATTCTTCTGGAAGAAAAGCGTAAATCACTGCAAATGCACACACAGACTTTACAAAATGAACGAAATGTTCGTTCAAAATCCATAGGCAAGGCTAAAGCATCAGGACAGGATATTGCGCCTTTATTAGCTGAGGTAGGCAAACTTGGCAGCGAGTTAGAAAGTGCTAAATCAGAATTATCGGCCTTACTGGATGAAATTCGCAGTTTGTCTTTAGGTGTTCCCAATTTACCTGATGAGTCTGTACCCATTGGCCTTGACGAGGAACAGAACGTAGAAATATTACGTTGGGGCAGTCCAAAAGAGTTTGATTTTGAAATTAAAGATCATGTGGATATTGGTACCGATTTGGATAAGGGTATCGATTTTGAAGCAGGGGTTAAATTAAGTGGTTCTCGCTTTGTCGTAATGCGTGGTCAAATTGCCCGACTAAATCGAGCCATTGCTCAGTTTATGTTGGATTTGCACACCGAAGAACACGGTTATCAGGAAATGTATGTGCCGTATTTGGTTAATGAGGCCAGTATGTATGGAACCGGACAGTTCCCGAAGTTTGCTGGTGATGCCTTTCATACCAAACCTGCGACGGAAGAAGGTCAGGGATTATCCTTAATCCCGACTGCGGAAGTTCCTTTGACTAATCTAGCCCGAGACGAAATTCTTGCTGCTAAGGATTTGCCACTTAAAATGACGGCGTTCACACCATGTTTTCGCAGCGAGGCTGGCTCACATGGGCGTGATACCAGAGGATTAATTCGACAACACCAATTCGACAAAGTGGAGTTGGTGCAATTGGTTAAGCCTGAAGAATCATTTCAGGCATTGGAAGAGCTTACTGGGCATGCAGAGCAGGTATTACAGTTACTAGAATTGCCGTATCGCAAAATGTTGCTATGCACCGGTGATATGGGTGCTGGATCGTGTAAAACCTATGATTTAGAGGTATGGCTACCGGCCCAGAATACCTATCGTGAGATATCTTCTTGTTCAAATATGTTGGATTATCAGGCGCGGCGGATGCAAGCCCGCTATCGTAACCCTGAAACAAACAAACCAGAGCTATTACACACGCTAAATGGGTCTGCTTTGGCGGTTGGACGTACTCTGGTTGCCATTCTGGAGAATAATCAACAAGCCGACGGAACAGTATCCGTGCCAAAGGCATTACAGCCTTATATGCGTGGTCTTGAGGTAATTGGTGCCTAGGGAATAGTTTGCTGCAGGTCGTTTACTCAGCGGCCTGCTGGCTGTGCTTCAGTACACTACGTATTTTGTTTATGGAGTTTGCACTATAAGCACTTAGCGGGTTTTGGTAGACCAGCTATTTTTGTTGCTTGTTTTGCGGGGCCTTTAGGGAAGAGCCTTTGCAAGTAACGACTATTGCCTTTCTCTGCTCCTAGTTTTTTTGCCATCGCTTTTACGAGGGCTCTTATCGCAGGGCTGGTATTAAACTCCAAATAGAAATCACGCACAAAATTTATCACTTCCCAGTGGTTTTCGCTCAACCCAATATTTTCCTGAGCTGCTATAAGCACTGCCAATTCAGGTTTCCAATCATCTACATGTAATAAATAACCGGCTTTATCGACGGGGACCTTCGAGTCTTGAAATTCGATATTATATACCATTAAGTACACTCTTAACCAAGATTACCAACTTAAAACTTTACTGTAATGTAACGACAATTCGACAAATTGTTCGTAGCTGATTTGTTTGAATTTAGGGTTTTCAGGAGAAATTGCTCTCGCCTTAAGATCGTCACTCAGCAAATATAAATTTGAAAGCTCTTCTAACTCGGTCAAAATGTCTTGATGCTTGATGGCGTAAACACCATCTTGTATTAATAATAAGCCATCTTCTGGTGTTATCCTTTTAAGACATTGGCTCAGCGCGCTGTTTGTATATGGACTGGTACTTATTGTGTGCAATATCATCAAAAACTCAATATATGCTGGTGTTGGTGCAAACGTTTCTGCAGTTGCTCGTTAGATAAAGTTTGGACTTCAATACTTAGGTTTTCTGTAGACAAATTTCGAATTGACAGACTTTCGGCACAAACAAAAATATTTTCAATATCATAAAACTCTAATGCCGCAAATGCCTTACCATAGTTTTTGGCGTCTATCATCTCTGGTGCTTGGTGTGCGAGTAATTGAAATACACCATCTTCAATAAAAAACAGACTCACATTATGGCCAAAACTACCGGCGGCCAAAGCCAAATCCAGACTTTCCTGGCCGTCTGCCTGGCCGTATGGTGCTGTTTTATTGATAAGGGCGAGGGCGCCACTGAATTCTAATTCATTGTTGTTGATTGGCTTGCTCAAAATTGTATTACTCTATCGCTAACGTTTAACAGACCCACTAGATCGCCCAGACCGACCTCTGTAAAAGGTGGCGTTAGATTGAAGTGAGCTATATCAATATCTTCAGCGTCTTGTTGATTGATTATGCCTCTGCGGTTTGCGGCAGTGACGCAGACAAGCAAAGGAATATTATGTGTAATTGATAAAGTCACCCAGGCCTGATGAAGATCTAATTCGTCTGAGTGTCCAGATTGGAAACTGTTGCTGTTATGCACGCCAGCCTGATAAAAAAATATACCGTTAATAACGTGCTTTAATTTTATTGCTGACATGGCAAAGCGATAAGCGCTGTAGGCGTTTTGCTTGTCGAACGAAGGTTTTGTAATGAGTAAACTAAAAGAGGCCATAACAGTAACGGTAAAATAAAAATACAGTGTACCAAACAAAAACACCCCAGCAAGGCTGGGGTGTTTAATAATTGATTTTTAGCACTTAAAAGAGGTGATTAATCATCGCCACCAAAAACGCCGAGTAAATGTAAGATGGAAGTAAATAGATTATATATATTCAAATACATAGACACAGTCGCACGGATATAGTTGGTTTCTCCACCATTTATAATACGGCTGGTGTCATACAGGATAAAACCAGACATGATAAATACAATGGCTGCACTTATAGCTAAGCTTA
>JBLHNW010000089.1:0-10402 GCA_047622205.1 Paraglaciecola sp. | reverse complement strand
TACTCGAAGAGCTTGGTGCAGTTGACAGGCAACAAGGGCAGCTCACGTTAAGTACTCAAGGTAAACAATTGGCTCGTTTACCCATTGATCCAAGATATGCGCGTATGGTGATTGAAGGAGCCAAACTGAACTGCCTGAATGAAGTAGTAATTATTGCAGCGGGATTGAGCATTCAAGACCCAAGAGAGCGGCCCCAGGATAAAAGGCAAGCTGCAGATGAAAAACACAGTGAATACGCCAATAAAGAATCTGATTTTCTGGCTTTGTTTCAGCTTTGGCAATTTTTTAAAGAACAACAGAACGCACTTTCTTCCAATCAACTACGCAGATGGTGTAAAAGCCAATATTTGAATTTCCTGAGAATGCGAGAATGGCAGGATATTGTCAGTCAACTTAAAAAATCAATTGCTGAATTGGGCTTAGGCTTATCACAGCAGGCGGCAGACTATCAGGCTATTCATCAGGCAATGGCTTCTGGTTTATTATCGCATCTGGGTAACAAAGACAAAGATCGTGAATACCTTGGCGCACGCAACAGTCGTTTTATGGTATTTCCAGGTTCCGGCTTAGCTAAAACTAGCCCTAAATGGATTATGGTTGCTGAACTGGTCGAAACATCTCGTTTATTCGGGCGAATGGCAGCAAAAATTGAACCCGAATGGGTTGAGTCTATCGCTCAGCACTTAGTTAAGAAGGATTACTCGGAGCCTCATTGGTCAAAAAAAATTGGTGCCGTTCAAGCCTTTGAAAAAGTTACGCTGTATGGTTTACCGCTGATTTCACAACGGCGCAAAGTTTATAGCCAGATTGAGCCGGCACTATGTCGAGATATATTTATTCGGGAGGCGCTGGTTAATCTAGACACCAAGCTGAACTACGCGTTTCTTAGGCACAATCAACAAGCGGTAGAAGAGGTTGAAGCTTTAGAGGAAAAAACCAGAAGACGAGATTTGCTTGTTGATATTGACACACTTGTATTGTTTTACAATGAGAGATTGCCAGAGCAAATCTGTTCTGAAGCAAGTTTTAAAAAATGGTGGCAAAAAGCCGGTGTAGAACAGCCGCAGTTACTCCACTTTGATCCTAAAACGCTATTCAAAAAAACCTCAAATGAGGTCGATGAATATTCATTTCCGGAATTCTGGCGACAAGGCAATATTCGACTCGCTCTAAATTATCATTTTGAACCTAACGATCCCGACGACGGAGTAAGTTTACTCATTCCTCTGGCGTTGTTGAATCAGATACAAGATGTGGGTTTTGACTGGTTAATACCGGGCTTGAGACATGAACTTATTATCAGTTTAATTAAATCTTTAGCCAAAAAGCTCAGACGAAATTTTGTTCCCGCACCAAACTATGCAGACGCATGCCTGGCCGATATTGAAGCCTTTGATAAAAAGGGTCAACCACTTAGCTTTTTGGCTACGCTAAGTACAAAACTAAAACGTATGACCGGTATTGAAGTGCAGACAGACGAATGGCAATTGGAAAAAGTGTCGCAACATTTACGCTTTAATTTTAAGATCATCGATGCTCAGGGAAAACTCATTAAACAAGGGCGTAATTTACATGAACTGCAACATGGTTTGCAGAATAAGGTGAAACAAAGCCTGCAAGAAGTGGCTACGCCAGAGTTAGAAAAATCGGGTATCACCCGTTGGGATTTTGCTGAATTGCCGAAGGAATTTGTAAGCAAAAATGCTGGATTTGAAGTAAAAGCCTATCCAGCTCTGGTTGCCGAAAAAGATTCTGTTGCAATTAAGTTATTCGACAAACCTCATCAAGCGGACTCTGCACATCAACAAGGTGTAGGAAAATTGATTCTTCTTAGCATCCCGTCTCCCGTTAAATATTTGCAGGAAAAGTTGCCAAATAAAGCTAAATTGGGGCTGTATTTTAACCCTTTTGGTCAGGTGAGCGCATTAATTGATGATTGTATTGCTGCAGCAATAGATCAGTTAATAGTTACTTATTGCGGTAAACATAAGGTGAATATACGTGAAAATTTGGCGTTTGAGGGCTGTTGTGAATTCGTTCGAGGAGAAATCAACGATTTGGTGTTGGTCATAGCGCAAAAAGTTGAAAAGGGTTTAACCCAGGCACATGCTATTAAGAAAAAAATGAAAGGCAGTGTGCCATTAACACTTATTAACGCTCATGGAGATATAAAACAGCATCTCGAAAGCCTTGTCTACACAGGTTTTGTTAGTGAAGTCGGTTATCAAAAATTAGACGACTGGCAGCGATATATTGAAGGGCTTGTACGTCGTCTGGAGAAACTTTCAGTTGATCCAAGCCGTGATAGGCTGCATCAACTCGAAATTGAAAAAGTACAGTCACGCTATCAACAACAATTACAAAAAGTACCTCCTGGTTTGCCTCTTCCTGAGTCACTAAAGGAAGTTAAATGGATGTTAGAAGAATTGCGGGTATCTTTTTTCGCTCAGCAACTTGGTACATCTATGCCTATATCCAGCAAGCGTATAATGAATCATCTTGGTGCTAACGGAGAGTGAATTTAAAATTTGGCTTAACAAGAGCGTTGACATTGTTTTATTAGCACCCTATAAACACATGGTAAGCAACTAATTAAGAAGAGGTATTTGATGCTTGGATATGACGATAAACGTAATTTCTTTCGGATGATGGTTAATTCGACTTGTGAAATTGTATTCACTGATGATGAATCAAGCCGATCTATGCAGTCCGTTTGTAAGGATATTAGCGCAACAGGTATGTCTTTCGAAGTGGAGGAAAGCTCTGTTGAGGTGGGTACGGAGTTAAAAGTTTATATTGAGTCAACAAATTCGCAAATTCCATCCTTGTCGGCAAGCGCAAAAGTGGTGCGCTGTGATCCTAGCGGTGACAATAGCTGCACAATTGGCGTAGAAATTACTGAAATGAATTAAGCCGCAGATAGTGCTTAGCTCTGCGGCGTGTAATTTCTTATAACACCTTGCAAACAAGCCCTTTGAGGTAAAAACCTTCAGGGTAATTTGTTGATATTGGATGGTCGGCCGCTTGGCTCAATCGCTCTATAATTTGTACTTCACGTCCAGCATCTAAAGCTGCATCAGCCACTACTTTTTGAAATAATTCAAAAGGCAATAGTCCAGAACAACTGAACGTACACAAAATCCCTCCAGGCCGCATTATCTGCATAGCCAACATGTTGATGTCTTTATAACCTCGACATGCCCTCATAAGTGAGGCTTTTGAGTCGACAAATTTTGGTGGATCTAAAATAATTTGGTCAAAATGTCGTTGTTGACTTTTATAATCCCGTAAGGCTTGAAATACGTCCTGATTGACGAATTCACTTTTATTTATATCCAAACCGTTGATTTCAACATTACGTTTTGCGGTTTCCAAAGCAAGGTCTGACACATCCATGTTGGTTACCATATTGGCTTTAGCTGCTAGGGCGTAGCTGCCAAAAGTACCGGTGTAACAAAAACAGTTGAGTACATCTTTGCCTTCAGCGTACTTTGCAGCAATGGCTCTATTTTCACGCTGATCCAAATAGAATCCGGTTTTGTGTCCCCTTTTTACATCGACTATTATCTTCACACCATTTTCCTCGATGACCACTTCATCGGGAACATCGCCATGTAGTACTTGAGTGATTTCTGGTAGGCCCTCTTTTTTTCTTACGCCCACATCACTGCGCTCGTAGATAGCACACTGAGGAAATTGTTTATTTAAGGCCCAAACGATTTTGTCCCGATGTTTTTCAGCCCCAGCAGATAATAACTGGCAGACCAATACATCAGCATATTTATCAATGGTAACTCCGGGCAGTCCATCAGATTCCGCTGCAATAAGACGGTAGCCGGTAAGGCCGTCTCGTTTAATGAGATCTTCTCGGGATTGCTGAGCTCTGGCTATACGGCGTTGGAAAAATCCATTATCAATACTTTCCTGCTGGTCAAAAGTCCATATTCTCACCTGAATTTGTGAATGTTCAGACCATGCGCCTCGACCGAGCCAGGCGCCATCATGACTAAATACGTCGACCGTTTCACCCATATTCATTCTGCCTACACAACTGCTAATGGCACTGGCAAATATCCATGGATGACGTCGTAGTAAAGACTTTTCACGACCGGGCTGCAAAATAATACTAGATGGCATAGGATTGGTTCTAAATAAATTTGCGCAAATTGTACAGCAGCTAAGCCTAATGCCAACAATAATTAAGGGTTGATATGTTATTTATTGATTTTAAAGATGGATGTTCAGCACAAGAATTAAATGTAAAGGAAACAAACATGCCTGTTTTAAAACCCGGACAGGTATTGGTTAAAGTTGCCGCTTTTGGAATTAATCGAGCAGACACCTTGCAAAGGCAGGGTAAGTATCCTGCACCAGCGGGGGAGAGCCCTATTCTTGGTTTGGAAATATCGGGAGAAGTGTTTGAGGTATCAACCTTACCTGAGGTCGGTGCTGACAACGATTCATGGCAACGGGGTGATAAAGTATTTGGTCTGGTCGCTGGGGGGGCTTACGCAGAATATGTTGCGGTAGATGCCTCTCACCTTATTCGGGTGCCCAAAAATATTACTTTGACCGAGGCTGCAGGACTGGCTGAAGTGTTTTTAACGGCTTTCCAAAGCATGTTTCAGGTTGCGGATTTACAAGCGAAACAAAAAGTATTGATCCATGCCGGAGCAAGTGGGGTGGGCCTAGCAGCTATTCAACTGGCGAAAGTAAAAGGTTGTATGGTTGCTGTTACTGCGTCCAACGATTTAAAACTACAAAAGTGTGCAGAACTTGGTGCCGATCTTTTGATTAACTATCAGCAACAAGATTTTGTTCAGTGCATCAAACAAAGCTGGCAAGGCTGTGATCTGGTTATTGATTTTGTCGCAGGAGATTATCTTAATCGTAATCTGCAGGTTCTCAATATGGATGGTTCAATAGTGAATTTGGCGATGCTCTCAGGACGTTTTGTTAAACAACTTGATATGGGTCTGGTATTAGGCAAACGAGCGAATATTATGGGTTCAACACTCAGAAGTAGAAGTGACAATTATAAACAGAATTTAATAGTTCATTTTAAGAAGCAATTCATGCACATGTTTGATACTGCAGAATTGTTACCAACTATTGATACCGTTTATGAAGCGGATCAGGTTTCTGTTGCCCATCAACGTATTGAAGACAATGACACCATGGGCAAGTTAATTTGTTGTTGGTAAGTTAATTAAGGCAATTGAATAACTTGCGATCCATCAAGTTCTACAAAGTCGCAATTATGGCCCTCACCACCGCGATCAACCACCAGAAAGTCACTCACTTGTTGCAGGGCAAAACAATAGTGATGCCATGTCCCTGCATGATAATTAACTCCTTGATTTGCTTGGGCCATAAAGACTTTAATTTTGTTTGCAGTAAATTCGCCCTTTGCAGCGACTACTACCAGATAGGGTTCCTGACCCATAGGAATAAATGCCTGTGAGGATAGGGGATGGCGTTCCATGACAGTAATTTTATGTGGTATAGGTAACGGACTCGCTCGAAAAATACTAATAAGGGGCTTGCCATGGTCTTTGGTCACATCTACTTTGGCTAAATCGTGATAACGCTCTGTGTGCCCCTCATTAATACTAAAATGTTTGGAAGTAGACGATACCTCAATGACATCTCCATAAGCAGAAAATGCCTCAGAGCTTAAGGGTCTGATTTCCATGTTATTGATTCTTCTTATAGCCAAACGCGCGCATACGACTGACCCCTCCGTCAGGAAATATATTTAAGCGAATATGACTAAAATGCATATCAGGATTAACGATCCCATCCGTAAATTGATGTTCACGGTGAGCATACAGTTTAGTCTTATCAATAATTGGCTGCCACGTTAGCGAATTATCGGTAATTTTATCGTGTTCGCAAAACGTCCCTTCCAGTGAAAAAGTATCTGGATAATTGCCTTTGAAATGGCAGGTATCAATAATGACTTTGTTAATTGAACCGACACTTGCTAACTTGACAATATTCCAGTCAGGGCCGGGATCCCTGCGTCGTTTAGTTTCCCAACCATCACCCATATCCTTGCCTCTGCCGGGCATAATCAGATTGTTTTTATCACTAAAAAACATATCACTGACTAATAGAGATTTACCGCCATTTTTAATATACGCAAGATCAATCAACTCCCCGGGCAAAAACTGTCCCCAGTCTACATGAGCCTCACCGAACACTCTGA
Source organism: Paraglaciecola sp. (assembly GCA_047622205.1). Classification (GTDB taxonomy): domain Bacteria; phylum Pseudomonadota; class Gammaproteobacteria; order Enterobacterales; family Alteromonadaceae; genus Paraglaciecola. Next base: position 4,191 of record JBLHNW010000089.1, on the reverse strand, counting down.
ATCTCGCTACTCCGCCATCTGGAAAAATATTTAATCGTACATGAGTCCATACGTTTTCGCTTTCTATCTGAAACAGGTTCTGGCTATGTGCAGAAACTTGTGATTGCTCAAGCAAGGTAGTCCATAGAGTATTTTGATCCGGTTGTTGAATGCTATTACAAGCCTCAATTGAAATGGATTGCGGGGCGTTACCGCGAAAGAAATTGGTGTCAACATCAAAACCTTTTATCCTACCTTGCACACCAAGACGAACTATACACCAGTCAAATTCACGACCATCATCACGACCATAACTGCGACGAGATTCCCACCCATCCATCCATTTGCCGCGCTCGGTATATTTATCATCGATAAAAATACCGCGCCCAGGTTTAAGCAAGTTTTCCATTTCAGCAAAAAAATCGTCGCTACATAGCAGCGTTTCGCCACCGATCCGCTCACTAGCTAAATCAATAAATTGATTGCTTAAATAATCGTTTAACTGCGCTTGAGACATATAGAATCCATTGAGTTTCTGAGAAATAAATACGATATTTTTCTAGCATAAATGCGAATAGCCATAACTACAATCTGTTAAATGCCTTAAGTGGGTGCTAGCATCGTGCAAGCTTCTAATTTAATGATGACATTAGTGGATGCCCATGCCACCACAAATGATGGATTCAGAGCGACTTGGGTACATCACTTAAAGACGTTACCTTTAAAGGATGTCGTCTAGCTAAGGAGAGGGAGCAAAGCAGAAGGGGAGTGCCCCAGAGGTTCGCTCCTACTGAAATGAGCATGTTGAGGTAGTATGGGTAAATATAAAAAAATAGTAGTGTTAACTGGGGCAGGCATCTCTGCAGAATCCGGACTAAAAACCTTTCGCGATAATGACGGTTTGTGGGAAAATCATCGTGTTGAAGATGTCGCTACACCGGAGGCTTTCTCAGACGATCCGGGGGTAGTATATAAATTTTATAATGCACGGCGTGCACAGTTAATAGCTGGAGATGTTCATCCAAACGCTGCCCATTTCGCATTATTCAAACTTGAGCAACACTATAAAGATAATTTTCTGTTGGTAACACAAAATGTTGATGATCTGCATGAACAAGCGGGCAGCGAACGTTTAATGCATATGCACGGTGATTTGTTATCCGCCAGGTGTTGCCATTCGGGACGGGTCTATTTTACTCGAGACAGCTTTGATGGGACTTCACGATGCCACTGTTGCCTTCCACAAGAGCCCATTCGTCCAAATATCGTCTGGTTTGGTGAAATGCCAATGTTTATGGATGAAATATCCCAGTCATTAAGTGAAGCAGATTTATTCATTTCTATCGGTACATCTGGAAATGTCTATCCAGCCGCGGGGTTTGTGCAACAAGCAAATTATTCAGGGGCTCACACGGTAGAACTAAATCTGCAACCTAGTTTAGGGCAAAACGAATTTAACGAAAAACATTATGGCAAAGCAGGCACAATAGTGCCGAATTTTGTCGAGCAACTTTTAGCTGAGTAAAAAGGCCTTCTGGTTTTTAATAGTAAGAAGATTAAATGACAAACACATTATCACTCTATTGGTTAGAATTTTTAACCATTGCCTCTGTTCATTTGCTTGCTGTGGCTAGCCCAGGGCCAGATTTCGCCGTTGTGCTTAAGCATAGTGTTCAATTTGGACGCAGAGCCGCAATTATAACCAGCATTGGGATCGGATTAGGCATCTTGATACACGTAAGCTATTCGCTGCTTGGTATCGGTATTCTAATCAAAACCACCCCTATTGTGTTTCAAATTTTTAGTTACCTCGCTGCCGCGTACTTATTTTACCTGGGGTGGGGAGGCTTGAGAAGCAAAGCTGCGGTTCCTACGACTGAAGATAAGCAGTGTAGTGATAAAGCAAAAATTTCAGACAAAAAAGCTTTTATGGTTGGTTTTTTAACCAATGGTTTAAATCCCAAAGCAACGTTGTTTTTCTTATCTGTATTTGCCGTTGCCGTGTCAGCACAAACACCCAATAGCATTAAGCTCGTCTATGGTTTGTACTTGGCAACGGCTACTGGTATATGGTTTTGTACATTATCATATTTTCTTAGCTCAAATCGGGTCAGGTTGTTTCTGGGTAAAAACGGGTATTGGTTTGATCGAATCATGGGTATAGTTCTAATCCTATTGGCGATCAAATTAGTTTTACCTGTATAATGCCGATTATAATTTTACCCAAATATGAACAACTAAAATGTATGTTGTCAAAAAGGCCAATTAAGTGACCGAAAACAGTCCTAACTCTCCAGACGGCAGTATCCAGTGTGCACTTAAAGGTGATAGCGTAGTTGAGCTAAAAGCGGGAATTGAAGAAGCATGGCTGCTTACCAAGAATACTAAAGCTGCAATACTACATGGTGTGTTTTTTACAATTAGTCTAACTTTGTTATTGATCGTTTTATTGCAAACGTGGTTCAAAATAGATGATTGGCAGATCGCTCCAGTGAGTATTCGGCTTGGATTAAATTTGCTAATCACCGTGATATCGGCACCTCTTATAACTGCTTTGATGTTAATGGGCATGGCTCATAGCATTGGACGAACCGCTCATTTTATTCCCATCGCGAAACGTCTGGCGGGTTCAGGATTGCTTGTGCTGGCTGCTATAATGATAACCGCACTAGTGAATGTTGGAATGACATTATTACTGTTACCTGGTGTGTATTTAGCTATGGCTACAGGATTTTCATTACCGCTGTTAGTCGAGAAAAAATTGACTCCTAGTAAATCAATATTATTTTCACTCAAAGTATTTAATATTTACTGGCGTCAACTGGTTTTATTTTACATGTTTTTCATCTTTCTTTTTTTACTAGGAGCTTTTACTTTTGGTATTGCTTATATTTGGATAATACCTTTTTACTTCAACAGTAAAGGTGTGCTGTACCGACAGTTATTTGGAATTGAAGGTCAGTCAGACTCAATAGATACCAATAATAAAGATGAGTCCGTATTTCATGCCTGACAAAATTGTTTTTTTGCTTTTATTGGTGATTAGCCTACTAGCAACAGTATTGTATTTTAGTTTTTACCAAGAGGAACAGGTTAATAAAAAGGTATTAGAAGATACTTCTATCGAAGTACCCGACGTAGAGCCTGTCATTGCACAAGCAGCTAAAATTATTGTAAAAGAAGATGAAACTCATAATATTCCAGTACCTGATTTCAGTAGCTATAAAGATGTAGTGAAGAAGAAAAAAGCATTTTTTGCCTATCTATTACCAGAGATTAAAACACAAAATAATCTGGTTCGGGCTGAACGCGAGCAAGTACTAGCGATACATGAACGCGTGTCACAGGGACATGAACTACAGGGTGCCGAGCAAGATTATTTGGATGAACTTCGACTTAAATACAGGGTCGCCGAAGACCTAAGCAACAAAGATGCAAGTGCTGAATTGATTAAGCGAGTAGATATTATCCCAGCTGAATTAATTTTAGTGCAAGCGGCGAATGAGTCCGGCTGGGGTACCTCAAGATTTGCCCAAAAGGGCTATAACTTTTTTGGCCTATGGTGTTTTACGAAAGATTGTGGCTTCGTGCCAAAACGGCGAAATAAGGGAACGGTACATGAGGTTGCCAAGTTTCGCGATTTATCCCAGGCGATCAAGACCTATTTACATAACTTAAATCGTCACTATGCCTATGAACCATTGCGTGAAATTCGCTATCAACAGCGCCAGGCAAACCAGCCTATTACCGCAAAGGCGATGGTGCAGGGGCTGAAAAGCTATTCTGAAAGAGGAACGGAATATATTGATGAGCTATTAAGCATGATGCGAGTCAACAAGAAACACATGGGTCTATGAGTATAATCACAATGAAATATCTGCTTGGTGCGATACTATTATTTTGCTGTTTTACTTCTCAAGCTGAGACTCTGGTCGTTCCCTATAGCAACTTTTATAGCCACACCAAAAAGATAGAAGGGAAAGAAACCAATGCTTTGCAGTTTGCTTTTGGTTTTAAGCAGGTTCAAAGCACTGAATTATGCACTATCAATTCGGCGATTATCCATACTCAAAAGCAAGATATCCCTTTAACATTAATTAGCCAGCAGCGCTTTACCGTACCCACTAACAAAATACTTAAAATGGCACGTGCAGAGGTTGTAATAGAGCTACAGCAAGCTGCAAACCGCTGTGACATGTCGGTGCAACTAGA
>JBLHNW010000088.1:0-10497 GCA_047622205.1 Paraglaciecola sp. | reverse complement strand
GATAAATTGCTTCAACAAACTCTGGTTTTTCACTATCCTTTTGGTTGGTTTGATATACTTCTCGGCCAAAATCGACGACTTCTCGATAGGTTTCCAGGCCAATTTCGCGCAACAGTTCACCTATTCCTATTTTACCTTCAATCAGCTCTTTTTTGACTTTTTCATCAAGTAAATCAGTCAATAAATAGGATGTAGCGTAAGCATATACATCGTTTGTACTGCAGCCACGTAATAGCACATCACGTTTTAATGCATAGTCACCAATCTTGGCGTTAATTGAGGGTAAGTCCTGAGTCAGCGAGCATTGTTCCTGCCCGCGTTGTTCTACTTTAACATTCTCCCAGAAAAATGCTTCGAGACTTTTAGTTACCGTACCATCAGTAACTAATAATGTTCGCAAAAATGGTGGTAGCGCTTCCATATCCATGGCGTCTTGGTTAAGGTTTCTAACTATCCCCCCTTCAATATAACCACGACTTCTAAAATGTTCTTTTAACATAATTAATTACCTTTTTGGCCCGCGTATTTGCAGATACTTACTGCGACGTCAATGTCCGGAGCGAGTTTATAAGTATTTCTTAAGAATTTTTCCCATTGCATTTTTAGGGATTTCCTTTCTAAATTCAATACTTTTTGGCCATTTGTATTCAGCTAAATGAGACTTGCAACAAGTGATAATATCGGCCTCTGTAAGTCCTTCATCAGCCACAATTACTGCTTTAACCAGTTCACCATAGTCACTATCTTTTTTACCTAGAACGACTACTTCCTTAACACCTGGTAGCGCCGCCAATATAGATTCTACTTCTGTGGGGTCAACCTTCAAACCAGCAACATTAATCATCAGTTTTTTACGACCGGTAATAATTAAATATCCGGCGTCATCAAGGTATCCTAAGTCGCCGGTATAATAGAATCCGTATTTAAAGACCAGTGAAGATTGCTCCGGCATACCATCATAACGAATTGCTGTAGCAGCGCTGGATATTACGATTTCCCCCTCATCTCCCGGGGCCATGCTGTCACCCTGCTCAGCTAAAATCATTATCTTGGTGTTTCCAAAGGCCTTGCCAACTGAATTGACTGGACCAGCCCCCATATTAAGCGATATAGCTCCGGTTTCAGTCGAGCCATACAATTGATTGGGTGTTATCGAAAAAATCTCAGTAAAATCACTAATCACGCTACTATCTAACGCCGCACCAGCAGAATAAACTAGTCGCAGACGTTCGGGGTCGGGCTTTTCTTTAAGTCGGACAGAAGTCAGCATCTTCAACATAAATGTGGCTGAAGGGTAAATACTGACCTGATACTTAATGAGTGCCTTTACTATGGCGCGGGGATTAAATTCCCCTAGGGTGATAACCAGAGACGCACCATTTAATAACGCGGCTAAGATGCAATTACTAAACCCATGAGCATGATACATCGGCACAGAACAAAGAATGACATCTGTTTCATTAATACCTATGGAGTCTCTCGCTGCTTGCCATTCAGCCGTAAGGTTTTGATAAGTTCGGGTAACTTGTTTGGCTCCACCGGTAGAACCGGAAGAAAACATAACCAAGGCGGGATGCAGGTTTAGAACGGAAATCTCGGGCAGTGAAGAGGCATCCCCCACGCTTTCAATATTTACCGTACTCGCTTGAATAGCAAGTTTGCTAATACGTTCTATCTGATTGGTATTGCCGACTACCCATGCGGCGCTGGAATTCTGCAAATAGATTTCTATTTCATGGTCGGTGTAATTGACATTTAAGGGCAAAACTACTGCGCCTAAACGAAAACCAGCAAACGTTGCGATGACGAACTCTATACTATTAGGCAGTGCCACTGCCACAACAGAACCTAAGCCGGCTCCTTGATTTGCTAGGGATGCAGCAAACGCAAGAATCCGCTCATTCAACTCTAGATAACTTAGCTGTTGATCTCCCGAAAATACCGCCATGGCTGACGGTTGCTGTTGCACAATCGCCTGAAACTGTTGATACACCATACGCTTACGCTACTCCGTTTCAAGATATCTTCGAATACAACTTAAACAACTCCCTGAAGGCTCTAAGAATCACCAAAGGATTTGCTCCTGTTTGCTCGCCTAGCTCACGGGGAAAATGACTAACAGGTACATTAACCATTGAAAATCCCCTTTTATTTGCCAACGCTAATAATTCAGTGTTGACCATAGCGCCACCAGAGGATAATTTAATTTCGTCAAAAATGTTACGTTTAAATAATTTAAATGCGCAATCAATGTCTTTTGCTTTAATTTTGAACAAAACCTTAACCATCGTACCCCAAGCCCAGGCATTAAGCTTACGATGAAATGGATCTGCTCTTTTCTCGCGATAACCCAGAATCATGTCGTAATTATCAACATGTTTTAATAATTTTGAAATTTCTTCAAGGTCAAATTGACCATCAGAGTCAGAGAAAAACACATATTCGTTTTCAGCTGCATCAAAACCACTGCGTAACGCAGATCCATAACCTTTGTTCACCTGATGATGAACAGGTCTAATTCGCTTATCATTCCCAGACATTTCATCGAGAATGACTCCGGTGCGATCGCTCCCACCGTCGTTGACTGGAATAACAACAACGTTCTCGAAGTATTTTGAGAAAACCTGGAGCGCATCATTAACGGTTTTCTTAATGTTCTCTTCTTCATTGTATGCCGGGAACACTATGGAAACGCTACTGAGCTTATTATCAGCACATACTTCAACTCTATTTGATTCCATAAAGACGTTTTCATCCAAATGATTTATATCATGTTGTTCAACAACTAGTGATGCTTGAGAATTCATTCTACACCTCCACTTTTATAACTTAATTGTATTGTTTTTAAGAAATGCTGGTTTTATCGCATTTGTTTTACGGTAGTTTTTCCACGATTCAACGCCTTCAAATTCAAATTGAAAACTCTCGCAACTCGCTCCCATTTTTTCTAGTGCTGCGACAACATTACCTTTCTTATTGTTTTCACAGTAAAACATCATAAAGCCACCACCACCAGCACCACTGACTTTACCGCCGATCGCACCTGCTTTGCGGGCTTCATCGTACATTTCATCAAGCGACTCATTGGAAATTGATGCAGCCATCTTCTTTTTTTCTTGCCACTCTTGATGCAACAACTCACCAAATTCATTGGCTTTTCCGGTTAGTAACAAGCGCTTCATATCCTGAGCATGCTGCTTAACATGCATCATCGCCTCAATATGGCCTTTATTATTGGCTTCTACATTACGAATTTGATCTTCAATAATATTGGACGACAATCTGGATTTTTTGGTATAGACCAAAATTAGGTTGTATTCGAGCTCTCGAATAACCCAAGGGTCCATCCTTAAGGTATTTACCAGCACACTATCTCCGTCGAATTCCATAAAATTGAATCCGCCGAATGCTGCTGCATATTGATCTTGCATTCCACCAAGTTGTTTTAGCTCAAGGCGTTCAATATCATGGGCAAGTCTGCCTATGTCATATTGACTCATTTCAAGATTTTCCATCGCTTTAAATGCGCTGATAATAGACACCATCATCGCCGATGAAGAACCCAAACCTGACCCTGGAGGAGCGTCACTGTGTGTGACAACTCGCAATCCCTTAGGCTGGGATACCAAATGCTTGTATACTGAACGAACAAAACTACAGTCATCATTGTCACTTTCAAGTGTAGAACTGCAGAATTCAGTGGTGTTGTTTAGATCAAACGATTGAACAGTGACTTTTGAATCTTGAGTAAGATTAATACTGGTATACGCATACTTTTTGATGGTAGCGTTTAGAACATATCCACCATATTGAGACGCAAAAGGGTTCACATCGGTCCCCCCGCCTCCAAAACTAATTCTTAATGGTGCTCTTGCACGAAAAATTTCCAATGTGTGTACTCCGTTAATCGAGTCAATTAATTTCAGCAAATACTGTATCCAGACGTACACGTAAATGCCTCTGAGAAACAACATTTCTTAGTTCTACAAAAACTACTGTTGCTTTGCTCGATATATTCTTAAACCGTTGAAACATTATGTTTCAAATTATAATTACACTAAGCATATACCATGCCTAAAAATAAATATACTTAATAATCAATATCTTACAATTTTAATAAATACTATTAATAAAGGGCTGTAAAGGAAGTGTAAAGAAAGCGAACACTTATGACTCGTCATTGCCCTGATAAGGAGCAATATACACTTCACTTATTTTGAGGCAAGGGTACCTTATTATACATAGGTATATTATTTTGAATAACATATTTGGCGCAACCCGCTGCTTGAATTTTGTGCGGTTGGTACATAAATGTAGCACAGGTCAGTCAGTAATTGGTTTGCTGATGAATCAAACAAGGAAACCAAGCTAAATAGATATCGAAAAAATCCCTTTATCTTATTGGAATATATCTTAGCCTCCTCTTTATTTTATCTTGGAGCTTGATATTTACTCCTTGGCGTCGGCCTTTGCCTGGGCCAGATATTGCTGTAGCTTAGCCATAGCTCCTCGGGAGTTGCCACGTAACCGCTGTAATATACCTTGTTTTTCTGTGTCATCTTCAGCCACATCGCGCACTAACTGACTAAAGCCATCCAATCTATTTTCTAGTAACCAAGTGCGAATATTTTCATCTTGAGACCAAATATATTGATTCGTCATAAACACAACAGTCAAGCGTAACCAATCTATAAGCGTATTGGGCAGCGGCACTACGTTACAAATTTTATTCTTTATTTCATCGTTTGGATAAGCAGCCTCAATGTGAGCGATAAATGCTGCGCTGAATACCGGCTGGTAGGAACGAACAGTTTGTGGCGTGATCACATTGTCGGCAAAAATCTGTTTCATTTCAAAATTAGTCAGAGCACTGGCTGAACAGTCAATATGCAGATGATTAATGCTGGTAGGGATGGTGCCCTGTTCCAATGTGATCAGGTCTTTTTCAAGACTGGTTACTCGCCCCAAGCGCACAATATTCTTAACTCGGCGTAAGGCCTCCAGCTCTAGTTGGCTGATCGTTGCACCGTGAAACATTTGTGGTTGCACACTGGTATCTATGCGCAGAAAGACACCAGCTTTTTCTAGTCTGGCAAACATATCTTCCATAGAATTTGACTCGGCAATAGCTTCCATTTGCGCCGCCTGTGCGCCTATGCTATCTGCGAAAAATTGTTCAGAATTTTGTGTATTTTTACGATCTATTAACCACGCATCTCTGGGCATTATCCACTGAATAAGCTCTGGATTTACATTGTTTTCGAGCAGCCAAAGCACAGCATCTATACCCGTTTTGCCTCCGCCAATGATGACATAACCCTCAGGCGATTTTGTAACTTTGGGCAAATCGTTCAGGGGCATAAACTGTACTTCTTCTGCAATGCTGAACTTAGGTGTGTGAGTAGAGGGAACCGTTGTATTTAGATAGGTTGCATCAACGGTTTTTTTGGTGACACGCACATGATGACTTTCGCCCGTTAATTTAGAGACAAAATTACCATCACCTTGGTAATCACACATTGGAAAGTACTGCACACGACCCGTTGGCAAAAATTGTTCACGCATAACATCGTCAAAATAGGCACTCACTTCGGCACCTGAAGCTAGCTCATTCAAACCTTTGTTGTAGCCGACCTTGTCGATGTTGCCTTTACTCAATTCTCGTGAACTCACGCCATAAAAAGCAGATGGCTGGTGCAAAGTTACAAAAGGATAAGCAACATTCCAATGACCACCAGGTTTGTGATATCTGTCTACAATTATGATGTTGGCGTCTGTTTCAGTTAAGAGAGTATCCGCAAAGGCCATACCAACTGCGCCGCTGCCAACAATTAGATAATCTGTTTTATGAGTGTGTGTAGTCATTTATTTATTACTCCTGAGCCCCTGGGGCAAAAAGATATTCAAATACGATGCACAAGCCTTGTTCTTAAAAATACCTAAGAAGCAATGCACTAAGCAGAACTTTGTTGGTAGGGGTATAGTGCATTGAACATAACAGTGTTATAGTTAAGCATAACGCTGTTATGCTTGTCAACGTGGGCAGAAAAATGAACAAGGCAAAACGTAAAATCCTTTCAGCAGCCTCTGAACTTTTCCTCGAAGGAGGAATATCGTCTCTTAGTGTTCGGGCAATATCCAAACGAGCGGGCGTTTCAACGATTGGCATTTATAGCCACTTTCAGGGCAAACAAGGCATCTTAGATGTGCTTTACATTCAAGGCTTTGAATTGGTTTCGGCAGCGATGAGTGTTGACAAAGAAGTTACTTCACCGAAGGAAGCAATTTTACTAGGAGTCGAGGGTTATCTTAATGTCGCCGATAAGTATGAAGCTCATTATAGACTTATTTTTGGCGAAAGTAGCACCGGCTATACTCCTTCCGACAAAGCCAGAGCGGCCTCGGAAAAAGCCTTTGGTCGTCTGGTTAATGTTGTTTCAGTGCTACTTCCTGAACAAGCCTCACGGGAGGAAAAACAGAAAACAGCGATAGAAATATGGGCTTTTGTGCACGGTTTTGTAAGCCTTAAACATCATGCAATTTCAGAAAGCATAAAATCAGATGATTGGAATGTTATGACATTGCAAGCACTGGCGGCCCACGTCGATGCACTTATTGCTATCCGCAATTAAAACCAACAGTACTTGCCCCTTACATGGATAATTTATTTATCCATTCATTCTTCCATGTAATTGAGAGGTAACTCAGTTAGTGCAGCCACATTGGAATCTATGGCAGCCTGTGCAACAGCCCTGGCGACACGTTTTAATAAACGAGGATCCATTGGTTTTGGGATAATGTAGTCTTTGCCAAAACTCAGTGCGTTAATGTTGCTCGCTTTTAACACCTCTTTTGGCACGCTTTCCTTTGCAATGCTGCGGATAGCATCCACTGCAGCAATTTTCATTTCATCATTTATCACCGAAGCCCTTACATCAAGAGCGCCACGAAAAATGAATGGGAAACACAACACATTATTCACTTGATTGGGATAATCTGAACGACCGGTGGCCATTATCAAATCACTTCTAACGGCGTGAGCCAATTCAGGCTTAATTTCAGGATCTGGGTTAGAACAAGCAAACACTATAGGCTTGGCGGCCATCAACTTTAGCGCTTCTGGTGGCAATACATCTGGGCCAGATACACCTACAAAAACATCTGCACAGTCCAATGCCTCCACTAAAGTTCGTTTATCGGTATTGTTGGCAAACATCTGCTTATGTTTGGTGAGATCGTCCCGGCGGGTGTGGATCACGCCTTTTCTATCTAACATATATATGCGCTCGCGCTGAGCACCACACTTAATCAGTAATTCCATGCACGCAACGGCTGCGGCACCAGCCCCCATGCACACTATGGTAACGTCCTGGATGTTTTTACCCTGAATTTCCAGTGCGTTAAGCATTCCCGCGGCAGTCACTATTGCAGTGCCATGTTGATCATCGTGAAATACTGGTACTTTGCAACGTTTGATCAACTCTTTTTCAATTTCGAAACATTCTGGTGCCTTGATATCTTCTAAATTAATTCCGCCAAAGGTATCAGCAATATTAGCGACGGTATTGATAAAGTCCTCAGTAGTACGATGTTTGACTTCGATATCGATTGAATCAATTCCGGCAAACCGCTTAAATAAGAGTGCTTTACCTTCCATCACAGGTTTAGAAGCAAGGGGCCCAAGATTTCCCAAACCAAGGATAGCGGTACCATTGGTGATTACGGCAACCAAATTTCCTTTGCCAGTATATTTGTACGCCATATTAGGATCTGCAGCAATTTCTCTAACTGGTTCAGCCACGCCGGGGCTATATGCGAGCGCAAGATCAAGCACACTCTCTGCAGGTTTAGTCAATTCGATACTAATTTTTCCAGGAATGGGTTTGGAGTGATAATCCAGAGCTTGTTGACGGAAATCAGACATTTTAATGTCGGTCCTTAATTTGTAGGTTACTGAAAGTAGCTTCGTTATATTTCACTATGACTTACATGTCACTCTAATTTGATGACTTTATTATTATTTTTGTAAGATCTGAAAGATCATGAATGTAACATATTCACTCATAATGCACATAATTGCGCAGACGCTTATCACTGAATTTCTTTGATATTGATCATAACCAAAGCTGATAAGGGAACATGCCCTATGAGCAAGCGAATGAGTAGTTCAGGAAGGTCATTTACCCATGCTATCTCATAGTGACGGATTCAGAGGGAGTTAAAAGCAGTTTAGACAAGGTAGTTACTTATTGGCACCCCAGGTTTAAAAGAAAGGGGCTAAGTCAAGAATAGCCAATGCAGCATAAACTGCTTTACAACAGGCACAAAAAAAGGCGCTAGATGCGCCTTTTTAAAACAAAAATATTTACTCTTGCGGCTTTTTGGTAAGCGCAGTAAAACGTTTGTTGAATTTGTCTACACGTCCACCGGTGTCAATATTACGTTGCTTACCAGTATAGAAAGGGTGACATTCTGAACATACGTCCAAGTTGATGTTCTTTTTCAAAGTTGAACGAACAACAATTTTATTTCCGCAAGAGCAGTTTGCGGTCATGTCTTGATAATCTGGGTGTATTTCTGGTTTCATGGGATACCTTATCGTCAGGCCGTATCGCTATCCAACCCGAAGTCGAACACCATACGCTAATTAAATTCAATTTTAGAAGCTTTGCGACTTGCCGCAAAGTGGCGCGCATATTAATGTAACAACCTGATGTGATCAAGCGTTTTTGCTGGTTTAATCACCAGTGTGGCTGATATTAGCCTCGGAAACTCACCTAACTTAACGAGTATTATACATTTAATGCCCATTATTCGCGTCGCTGTACCCGTTCCCAAACGACAACTATTTGATTACAAATACAATGGTAGAGAACTCATACCCGGTGTGAGAGTGCGTGTTCCGTTCGGGCCACGCACTCTCGTGGCGGTGGTGATTAGCACGACCGAACATTCTCAATGGCAAGTGGATAAACTGAAATCCATCAAGCAAGTATTGGATGAAGAACCTGTTTTCAGCCCCTTACAATTGAAGCTTTGCAACTGGTTAAGCCAATATTATCAACATCCAATTGGTGACGTCATTCATAGCGCCATGCCGGTTGCACTGCGTAGAGGAGATTCCAGCCAACCAAGGCCAATACAATATTGGTCAATTAGTGAACTGGGGCAACAAACTGAATTAAGCTCAATGACACGAGCGGCTAAACAACAACAATTATTAGCACGGGTGCAGCAAACAGATATTGAGCAATCTGTTATTCGTACTGAGTTTGGTCCAACGGTTGCTAAAGCATTACTAGATAAAAAGTTAATTATTGCTACTGAAAAACAACCCTCCAGCGATCCTGATTGGCAACAACATCTGCAAATTGGGGAAAAACCCATAGCCAATGTCGAACAAGCTTTGGCTATCAGCAGTATTGAACAAAAGCTAGGTGAATATGCTTGTTTTTTATTGGAAGGGGTAACTGGTAGTGGTAAAACGGAGGTGTATCTACAAGCGATCGAACCGGTGCTCAAACAAGGCAAACAAGTACTTATACTGGTGCCAGAAATCGGTCTAACACCTCAAACCGTGCAGCGTTTCAAGCTTAGATTTGGTTTGCAGGTAGGGGTGCTACATTCAAACTTAACAGATAATGAACGTTTACTCGTTTGGCAGCAAAGCCGCACTGGCCAACTAGCCATTATTATTGGTACCCGATCGGCGATATTTACTCCCATGTTAAGTCCAGGATTGCTGATTGTTGATGAGGAGCATGACGCATCATATAAGCAGCAGGATGGTTTACGCTATCATGCCCGTGACTTGGCAGTAGTGCGCGCCAGGGAGGAAAATACCCCGCTTATTTTAGGCACCGCAACACCTGCTCTGGAAACGTTAAATAATGCCTTAAGTGGAAAATACCAACATTTGCAACTGCAGCAACGGGCGGGCAACGCCGTTGAAACAAGACAACATGTGTTTGATATTAAGAATCAACCACTGCAATACGGTTTGGCTAAAGGCATGATTGACAGAATAAAACTGCATCTGCAGCAAGGTAGCCAGGTTATGTTGTTTATCAACCGACGGGGTTTTGCGCCGGCCTTGGTCTGCCACACCTGTGGCTTTGTTGAGCAATGTAAACGTTGCGATAAACCCTACACATTGCACAAATTGATGTATAAATTGCAATGTCATCATTGTGGCTCAGCGAAAGCCATCCCTAAACAATGTCATGAATGTAATAGTCAGGAATTGGTTGCAATGGGTGTCGGCACCGAGCAACTGGAGCAAGGACTGGCAGAGCTTTTTGCAGAATATAGCAGTGTCCGGATTGACAGTGACAGTGCCAGAGGCAAAAACCGTCTGAACGATATGTTGGACAAAATCAACCAAAATCATTACCAAATATTGGTAGGTACGCAAATTTTATCCAAAGGTCACCACTTCCCAAATGTCACGCTGGTAGTCATTCTTGATGTAGATGGCGCACTTTTCAGTGCCGACTA
>JBLHNW010000087.1:0-10584 GCA_047622205.1 Paraglaciecola sp. | reverse complement strand
AAAATTACCATTATTGGCATAATCATCGCACCCGGGCCATAGACCGCTACCGAATTTATAATAAACAGCGAATGAAACATTTGTATTATTATCGCAATTAAAGAAATAATCAGAACTGGCAAGGCGATTGATTTTTTGAGCAATAACAACACACAGCCTAGTGCACCACCAAAAACGGCGCAGGCAAAGGCTACCATTGCCCAAATTGGCATCTCATTGTAAAGTGCTTGTTCGTCCGCCGGCATAAGGGCAATTTGCTCTGCTGTGATCATCATTTGCTGGACAAAGGCCATCACGCCCATTAGGTTCCACAAAAGTAATACCGCGCTGACAATCCAAAACCATTTGGGAATAGTTGTTGTGTTTGAAGTTTGAGTATTCATTAGGATAACCAGAATATGGGAGACGAGTGTGATAGTAATCCTATGCGTCTCAAATCGTCAACTTATACTGAAGTTAAACATACCCCGGCAAGAAAAGCGGCAAGTGCAATTGCCGCATTATCCAAAGTCTAATTTTGCCAAGCTGCGCGTTGTTGTTCAAATTGAGTGATTTTACTGTCGAGCTCTAATGTTAATCCGATTTCATCCAGCCCCTTTAACAAGTTGTGTCTATGCTGCTCGGAAATTTCAAAAGGATAGGATTGATCCTCATAATTAACAGACTGCAACTCTAAATTTACGGTGATTTGACATGACGGATCGGCTTCAACTGCGGCAAATAGTGCATCAATTTGCTCACTGCTCAACTGCACAGGCAATAAAGCATTATTAATACAGTTGCCGTAAAAAATATCGGCGAAGCTGGTGGCGATTACGATTTTAAAACCGTAGTCATCTAAAGACCAGGGGGCATGTTCACGACTTGAACCGCAGCCAAAATTTTCACGTGTCAGTAAGATACTGGCGCCTTTATATTCTGGCTTATTTAGCACAAAATCAGGATTGGGAACTTGCTCATGCTGATCCAGATAGCGCCAATCATGGAACAAGTGTTTGCCAAAACCAGTGCGGGTGACGGCGGTTAAAAACTGTTTTGGGATGATTTGATCCGTATCAACGTTTGCCTGATTTAATGGCACTGCACTACCAGTATGGATATTGATCCCTTGCTTGCTATTACTCATGTATCTCTCCTATTGATAGTCGCGCACGTCGGCGAAGTGACCAGCTAAAGCTGCGGCGGCTGCCATAGCAGGGCTCACCAAGTGAGTGCGGGCACCACGACCTTGGCGTCCTTCGAAGTTGCGATTACTGGTCGACGCGCAGCGATCACCCTGGCCCAATATGTCGTCATTCATGCCTAAACACATCGAACAACCAGGTAAACGCCATTCAAAGCCCGCGTCGATAAATATTTTATCGAGCTGCTCTTGTTCAGCTTGCTGTTTTACAGCTACCGAACCGGGAACCACAATGGCGGTAACGTGTGCGGCGACTTTACCTTGTTTAGCAATGGCTGCTGCAGCACGCATATCTTCGATGCGCCCATTGGTGCATGAACCGATAAACACATTATTTACAGACAAATCAGAGAGTTTTTGACCTGGTTGTAAATCCATATATTTATAGGCTTTGTTAGCGGAATCTCGATCGATAGGGTCGTTAAAATCAGTAGGTGAAGGAACTACATCATTTACCCCAATAACTTGACCTGGATTGGTTCCCCAAGTCACCTGTGGGGTGATATCTGCAGCATTTAATTCGATCACTGTGTCAAATTTTGCTCCCTCATCAGATGTCAAAGTGCGCCAGTAAGTAAGTGCCTGCTTCCAGTGATCACCCTTTGGTGCATACTCCTTTCCCTCAAGATAATCAAATGTTGTCTGGTCAGCGGCAATCAAGCCAGCTTTGGCACCTGCTTCTATACTCATATTACAAACTGTCATGCGTTCTTCCATGCTGAGGCCGGTGATCGCCTCTCCACAATATTCAATGACATAGCCTGTAGCACCCGCATGGCCTATTTTTCCAATGATCGCCAGAATAATGTCTTTAGCCGTAATGCCAATCGGTAAACTGCCCTTGACCATGACTTGCATGCTTTTAGCTTTGCTTTGTTTTAAGGTTTGGCTTGCAAAAACGTGTTCTACCTGAGAAGTACCTATACCAAACGCTAGTGCACCAAATGCACCGTGGGTAGCGGTGTGAGAATCACCACAGACTACTGTCATACCTGGCAGGATTAATCCCAACTCAGGGCCAATTACATGCACTATGCCTTGCTTCTGATGGCCTACTGGAAACAGTTCAATATCGTGTTTTAGGCAATTGTCTGCCAGAGTTTGCAACTGTAATTTATTCGCCGGGCCGCAGGCGTCTATTGCCAACGAGCGGGTTGAAATACTGTGATCCATTGTGGCAAAGGTTAGATCTGGACGACGTACCTTGCGGGCTTTTTGCTCAAGGCCATCAAAGGCCTGAGGTGAAGTGACTTCGTGGATCAAATGGCGATCGATGTACAGTAGGCCATTATTGCCCAAATCTTCAACTAAGTGAGCCTGCCATATTTTATCGTATAAGGTTGTTGCCATGATGACTCCTAAGCTTGTGCAATTAAGTTGGCGATATAATCACCTACTTCAGAGGTGGATTTGGCGGTATGACGCAGCTCGGGTGACAGCAATTCGCCGGTTAGAATGCCATCTCCTAATGTCTGTACGACAGCTTTATCAATAGCATCTGCCGCTTGTATCTCATTTAAACTGAAACGTAATAACATTGCCGCGGAAAGGATTTGAGCTATGGGGTTAGCTATGCCTTGCCCGGCAATATCTGGCGCAGAACCGCCGGCTGGTTCGTATAAACCGAAACCTTTACCATTAATACTGGCTGAGGGAAGTAAACCCATAGAGCCGGTGATCATCGCACACTCATCAGAAATAATGTCACCAAACAAATTGGAGCATAACATTACGTCAAACTCGTTGGGATAACGCAACAGTTGCATGGTCGCATTATCAATATAGATATGTTCCAGTGTCACATCTGGATAGTCCCTGGCCACTTCTTCAGTTACTTCGCGCCATAGACGACTACATACCAGTACATTGGCTTTGTCTACTGAAGTGACTTTTTTGCCACGTTTGCGCGCGGCTTCAAAGGCACTGATCGCGATACGACGAATTTCTTTGCGACTATAACGCATGGTATCGTAAGCAAATTGTTCTTCGCCTTCACCTTCCAGGCCTTTTGGTTGGCCAAAATAAATGCCACTAGTGAGCTCGCGGATCACGAGTACATCAAAACCACTGGCTGCTATATCAGCACGCAGCGGGGACAAGGCTTCAAGACCAGGATAGATTTTCGCCGGACGCAAGTTACTGAACAGATCAAAGTGGCTGCGCAAAGTCAATAATGCAGCGCGTTCTGGGCGCTGATCAAGAGGTAAACTGTCCCACTTTGGACCGCCAATCGAACCAAATAAAATGGCCTGAGCTTGCTCGCAGCCCTGCAAGGTTTCCTGGGGCAGGGCTTCGCCATGTTTATCAATGGCATAGCCACCGACAGCAAAATCATTTAGCTTAAAAGTTAAGTTAAATTTACGTTCCACCACGGCTAATACTTTTTTCGCTTCAGCCATTACTTCGGGGCCAATACCGTCACCGGCCAATACCGCAATATTATATTCAGACATCTGTTTTCTATACCCCTGCTATGCGCACATTCTGTTTTTTCTGTTGATCAATCTGATCAGCCAAATAAGTGTTATTCAATACATAAATTAGGGCTTTCACCCCAGACTCGACAATATCGGTGGCAAGACCAATACCATTAAAGCGGCGACCATTGTACTCAGCTATTACACTCACCTGGGCCAATGCATCTGCTCCTTCACCTTTTGAGTCAAGTTTGAAGTCGACGATTTCGATTTGCTGATGCCCCACCACTTTGGTAATGGCGTTGTAAGCTGCATCTACGGGGCCATTGCCGATAGCACACTCGGTAATTTCCTCACCCCCAACCAGCATAGATACGGTTGCACTGGGAATAATGTGTTTACCTGAGTTGGCCTGTAAATATGTCAACTGGTAGTGCGCATGCTCATGTTCTTGTTGGCTAAAAAATAGCAATGCTTCTAAGTCGTAATCAAACACCTGGCCTTTTTTATCAGCCAATTTTACAAATGCGGCATACACGGTTTCCAAATCATAATCGCTGTCTTGATAACCCAATTCGGTCAAACGATGTTTGATGACGTGGCGCCCGGAGCGCGAAGTTAAGTTAAGATTGTTCTTGTTTATGCCAACACTTTCCGGGGTCATAATTTCATAGGTGTTTTGGCCTTTTAACACGCCGTCCTGATGAATACCTGATGAGTGACTAAAAGCATTGGCACCGACGATGGCTTTATTCGCTTGAACCGGCATGTTGCAAAGATTACTAATGAGTTTGGAGGTGCGGGAAATTTCCTGACTGTTGATATTGGTGTGTAAACCCAACATCGATTGGCGGGTCTGTAAAATCATCGCAATTTCTTCGAGAGAACAGTTTCCAGCTCGTTCGCCCAAACCATTAATTGTGGCTTCAACTTGGCGTGCTCCTCGTTCCACAGCAGCCAAAGAGTTTGCCACGGCTAAGCCCAAATCATTGTGGCAATGTACGGAAATAATAGCCTTATCGATGTTGGGTACGCGATTGAAGAGCTGATCAATAATGCCACCAAACTCGGTTGGTGTGGTGTAACCCACTGTATCTGGGATATTGACTGTAGTTGCCCCGGCAGTGATAGCAGCTTCAACCATGCGACACAAATAGTCGATATGAGTTCGCCCGGCATCTTCACATGAAAACTCCACATCGTCGGTGTAACGTCGCGCGCGCTTAACCGCTCGTACCGCCATCTCGACTACTTCGTCCTGAGACTTACGCAACTTTGTATTAACGTGAATATCTGAAGTGGCAATGAATGTGTGGATGCGGAATCGCTCTGCTACCCCAAGTGATTCACCGCAGGCATCAATATCTTTGTCTAAGGCCCGAGACAAACCACATACAATCGCGTTTTTGACTTCTCTGGCAATGGTTTGCACCGATTCAAAATCTCCCGGAGAAGATACCGGAAAACCCGCTTCAATTATGTCTACACCAAGACGCTCCAGAGCTAGGGCAATTTGCAGTTTTTCTTTAACGCTTAAACTGGCAGGCAGGGCTTGCTCGCCATCCCTCAAGGTGGTGTCGAAAATTTTGACTTGCTTAGACATACCTTCTCCTATTGCTTTATGTTGTGTCACCTTGCGGTGAGCCTTAAACGAAAAAACCCGTGCTTGGCACGGGTTTTTAAACTGGTTGTGTTTAGCTTACAACCTACCCGTGCAGTCTCGCTGCCAGCAGTAGTAGGATATTGAGAAGGAAATGATTCATCACGCTAATTCTTCTATAAATAAGACCAAAACACTTAGGGTGTATTTGTAACGCGGAAGCCCTTAATCGTCAACCTTAGTTAACATCAATGTATATAACGTTATGGAATAAATATAAGCATAAACTAGGTTTTTGGATATTTAATCGTTATTAACGGAAGGTCTGCCAGTTTATCGTGTTGGAAAGCAGTAATTCTCTTAGGGATAGAGTACGAGGTTGGGTGCGGCCTTTATGGTTCCATGCATGGCCGCAACACGCCGCGGACATATTCGCTTTACCTGATTTTAACAGGCGTTTTTGTACTTTGTGGATATCCGTTGTTAGGCTTTCGGTCGTTTCTCCGTTGAGCCGGAACCAGCCGAATTTATTCAGATGTACGCGGTCATTTTGAAGTTCAATTCTATCGATGGAGTCTAGCTCTATATGTTCACCAGCCAATGCGCTGACATGTACCGGCACACACAACCCCATGCGGGCATATTGCTGGTACCAGATGAGAGTGTTTGACGAGTCAAACTTTCTTGCCATACAGTTTGCTGCTTGTTTAGCTTGCCAACTGCCGTTGTGCACGTCTATTTGTAAGGGCCCGTTATTGCTAAGCAACTGATCTGCAGCACGTTTAATGTGATGTTTTAAACCACCAATTTTACGCTGGAGTAAACTGACACTATTAATTTTTTGTTCGGATAGGGTATTCAGTTCCCGCTCATAAAGCGCGTTACACAACTCGGCGAAATATAGCTGACGCTGATCTTCAGAAAATATATTGGTTTGTTGTGAAGACAAGATAACCATGGGCTTATTTGCGTAAAGACATACGTGCGGTCAGCAATGCTAACCGCACATGTGATCTTACTGACCTTTGATTTCTTTGCGGCCGTTATATGCGACCTTACCTGCTAATTCTTCTTCAATGCGCAACAGTTGGTTGTACTTGGCAACACGATCAGAGCGACAAAGTGAACCAGTTTTGATTTGACCTGCTGCAGTACCTACTGCCAAATCGGCAATGGTGGCATCTTCTGTTTCACCACTGCGGTGAGAGATGACCACACTGAAACCTGCGTCTTTGGCCATGTTGATGGCTTCTAGTGTTTCGCTTAAGGTGCCGATTTGGTTGAACTTAATCAAAATGGAGTTACCCACACCATTGTCGATACCGCGCTTCAGAATTTTGGTGTTGGTGACAAATAAGTCATCGCCAACTAACTGAACTTTGGTACCTACTTTGTTAGTTAAGTAGGCCCAGCCGTCCCAGTCACTTTCATCCAGGCCATCTTCGATAGACAGTATAGGGTATTTGTTGCTCAAGTCGGCTAAATAGTCGCTGAATCCTTCAGAGCTAAATACCTTACCTTCGCCTTTTAGGTCGTATTTTCCGTCTACATAAAATTCAGATGCTGCGCAATCCAGAGCCAGGGTGAAATCTTTATCCATTTGATAACCGGCATTTTCTACGGCCTGAATGATGATGGTTAATGCTTCTTCATTTGATCCCAGATTAGGGGCAAAACCACCTTCATCACCCACGGCGGTGCTTAGGCCTTTGTCACCCAGTACTTTTTTAAGGTTATGGAAGACTTCAGCCCCCATGCGCAGAGCTTCGCGGAAGCTGGTGGCACCCACTGGTTGAATCATAAACTCTTGAATATCAACGTTATTATCGGCATGCTCGCCGCCATTGATAATATTCATCATCGGTACCGGCATGGAATATTGACCACCACTACCATTCAGTTCAGATATATGTTGATAAAGGGGGATCTTTTTATCAATCGCTGCGGCTTTTGCTGCGGCTAATGACACCGCCAAAATAGCGTTAGCACCAAATTTTTCTTTATTTTCAGTACCATCCAAATCAATCATGATTTGATCAAGTGCTTTCTGTTCATAGGCATTTTGGCCGAGTAGGGCAGCTTGAATATCATTGTTGATAGCGGCAACGGCTTTTAATACGCCTTTGCCTAAATAGCGGCTCTTATCGCCGTCACGTAATTCTAGTGCTTCACGTGAACCGGTTGATGCACCTGATGGGGCACAAGCTCGGCCCATTGCGCCTGACTCAAGATATACATCTGCTTCAACGGTTGGATTGCCGCGAGAGTCCATGACTTCGCGACCAATAATTTTGCTGATATTCGACATTTTGGTTTCCTATTTGGGAATAATTTTTGCGTAACTGCCAGCAGTTACGCGCTAATTTACATTTAGTAGGGCACGTTAATTATTATTTTTATAATACTCACCCGCTGCTTTGACAAAACCTTCAAACAAAGGATGTCCGTCACGTGGGGTAGAGTTAAATTCAGGGTGAAATTGACCCGCTACAAACCAAGGGTGATCTTCTACTTCAATCACTTCAACCAGGCGCTTATCAGTTGATAAACCTGTTACCTTCAAGCCCGCGGCTTCGAGTTCACCACGCAAATTGTTATTCACTTCATAACGGTGACGATGGCGTTCATATATTTCAGTTGAGCCATATAAGTCATGTACTTTACTACCGGGAATTAAATGACACAATTGACTACCGAGGCGCATGGTACCGCCCAAATCAGAACTAATGTCTCTTTGTACGGTACTTCCCTCTGCGTCTAACCATTCGGTTATCAAGCCGACCACCGGATAGGGAGAATCAGGATCGAACTCGGTACTGTTGGCATTTTCCATGCCTGCTACATTGCGCGCATATTCGATAATGGCGACTTGCATACCCAGACAAATACCTAAATATGGGATTTTCTGCTCACGGGCATATTTGACTGCAGTTATCTTACCTTCAATTCCTCGTTCACCAAAACCACCGGGCACCAATATGGCATCTAAACCTTGCAGTATCTCTTCGCCCTTGCTTTCAACGCTCTGAGAATCAATGTATTTGATATTTATCGTTAGTCGATTTTTTAAACCGGCGTGTTTCAGTGCTTCATTGACAGATTTATAGGCATCAAGTAATTCTACATATTTACCAACCATGCCAATAGTGACCTCACCGATAGGATTGGATTCGGCAAATAACACCTGCTCCCACTCGCTTAAATCAGCTTCTGGGCAATCTAATCCGAAACGCTCTACCACGAGTTGATCCATGCCCTGAGCTTTTAACATGGCAGGGATTTTATAAATACTGTCCGCGTCCCGTAATGAAATAACTCCTTTATCAATAACATTGGTAAACAAGGCTATTTTTGAGCGTTCGTTAGAGGGTAAAGGTACTTCAGAACGACAAACCAGAATATCTGGCTGAATGCCAATTGAGCGTAATTCTTTAACCGAGTGTTGGGTAGGCTTGGTTTTGACCTCGCCTGAAGCGGCTAAGTAGGGTACAAGCGTAAGGTGCATGAACATGGCATGTTCGCGACCTACTTCAGTGCCCAGTTGACGTATAGCCTCGAGGAAAGGTTGCGATTCTATGTCACCTACTGTTCCACCTATTTCGACAAGGGCGATATCTGCACCTTCAGCGCCAGCAATTACTCGGCGTTTTATTTCATTAGTGATATGCGGGATCACCTGAATGGTTGCACCCAAATAGTCGCCACGGCGTTCCCGTTTGATCACTTCTTCGTAGACGCGGCCCGTGGTGAAGTTATTACGCTTGGTCATGCGAGTGCGAATAAAACGTTCGTAATGGCCTAAATCCAGGTCGGTTTCTGCCCCATCATCAGTGACAAATACTTCACCGTGTTGGATCGGGCTCATGGTTCCCGGATCAACATTGATATAAGGGTCAAGTTTTAACATGGTGACTTTAAGCCCGCGCGTTTCGAGTATAGCGGCGAGAGAGGCAGCAGCAATGCCTTTTCCAAGTGATGATACGACACCACCTGTGACGAAAATATAGTTTGTCATGAGAACCCTAAGGCGTTGGAGTTGATAAGATATTGGTCTTGATACGCCTTAAGAATAAAGCAGTACCGGACGGCGGAATAGTATACCGAAGGTCGCCGCTTCAGACAATTTAAAAGCAGCACACAAGGCAAAAAACATGCAAAAAACTGCTTACATTTTAATATATGAAATATTTGTATTGAAAATACTGCCAAGCATCATTCAGTTTTAGCTGATTTTAGTGCACATGGCCCTAAGTCTGTGGGCCAATAGTATTAACTTAGTCGCGCACCAATAACTTTAGTTGATATAAATACTCTAAGGCCTGTTTAGGTGTTAACTCATCCGGGTTGATGTGTTTAATACTCTGATGCAATTCATCCGCTGGTGCTAGCAGATCCAGTTGTTGTTCTTTATTTATGGCAGGTTTGGACTGCTTATCGACGGGCATATTTTCCAATTCGTGTAACTTACGCTTAGCTGCCTGAATGACCGTTCTTGGTACGCCAGCTAATTGAGCCACTTGTAAACCGTAACTTTTATTCGCGGCCCCTTCTTGCACCGCATGCATAAAGCGAATGCTTTCTTCATGTTCAACGGCATCCAAATGCACGTTCGCCAGCTCCGGTATTTGCTCTGCTAATTGCGTTAGCTCAAAATAGTGAGTGGCAAATAAAGTAAAAGATTGCAGGTGGCGGGCAAGGTAATCGGCACAGGCCCAGGCTAATGATAAGCCATCATAGGTGCTGGTTCCTCGGCCAATTTCATCCATTAACACTAAACTATTTGCACTGGCGTTATTTAATATATTGGCAGTCTCGGTCATTTCTACCATAAAGGTTGAACGACCTGAGGCCAAATCATCCGAGGCGCCGATACGCGTGAAAATTCTGTCAATAGGTCCTATTTCTGCATTTTCTGCAGGAATAAAGCTGCCCATATATGTCATCAATACCAACAGCGCGGTTTGCCGCATGTAGGTTGATTTACCTCCCATGTTAGGTCCTGTGATGATTAACATGCGCCGTTGCGGATTGACTTCAGCTGGGTTGGCTATAAAAGGTGTATTCATCACGTGTTCTACCACGGGGTGACGACCTTGATCAAAATGAATGCCGCTTTGCATAGATAGAGTGGGACAATGATAGTTTAGGGTTTCGGCACGCTCGGCTAGATTAGTTAATACATCCAACTCGGCCAATGCATCGGCACTTTGCATGAGGCGTTCAAGTTCCGGCAACATTATATCGAACAATTGTTCATATAATTGCTTTTCCAGCGCTAAAGAACGACTTTGGCTGGTCAACACTTTGTCTTCATGCTCTTTCAATTCGGTGATGATATAGCGTTCATTATTTTTAAGAGTTTGCCTGCGCACGTAATCCGCGGG
>JBLHNW010000086.1:0-10603 GCA_047622205.1 Paraglaciecola sp. | reverse complement strand
GTAACTTGTCCCGCACACTGTCTTCGATAACACTGGCTTCTTTGACACTGCCTTCAAGCAGATCTAACTGGCTTTGCTCAAACTCACTAAACCCGGAATTCTTAAGACTGGCATTAATCTCTGCTTGTTGAATTTTCAACTCCGCAAGTCGCAATTGATGCTCACTGTCTAGTTGGGTCAGCTGCGATAGATAATCTTGTTTAATCTGCTGATGTAACTGTTGTTCCTGGCTTTTCTGTTCTGACAACTTAGTTTGTAGCACTTGTTTTTGCTCATTATAAGTTTCGAGCTCAAGGTTTAATTTTTCAGTCAGATCGGCAATACGTTTATTAAATGCAGACTCAATATCCTGGTGCTTTTCAGTTAACAGGCTGTACCGCGTGGTGGCGGTGTCCAGCTCGCTGGTCCACTGTGGCATAAGCTGCAGATTAGTTTGCAGGGTTTCAATATCCTGGCTCTGCCAATCATCAAAATCCTTTTCAACCTGATCCAAATCCTTTTCCAGTTTTTGTGCATCAGCTTTTGCTTCGGATAGTTGTTGGTTCAGGAGATCACGACTCGTACTCCAATCCCCTTCCTGTTTTTTTACCTCTAATAGAGTTTCCTCCAACTGCCCTTGCAGCTGAATAATGCTGGACGCAAGTTTACTCAGGTCAAAATCAAACTGTTGTTTTAACTGACTTAATCTATCTTCAGTTTGGCTTAATTGATGATCACAGCGCTCTAACTTGGCAAATTCTGGACGAATTTCATCAAACTCTTTAATCAAATGGCATTCTCGGATCCAGTCTTCCACCCGGTTGCGACTTAAACTGGAACTTGGCGGCTGAACCCCATCCTCTTCCAAAATGGCAGCTACCATCGCTTTGATGGTTTCCATTTTGCCTTCTTTGGAGTGCACTGCTTTTGCTAACTTTTCGATATGGCGGAGGTGATGGCTTTGGTCGCATAAGCTAAAGATACGCGCATAACCCAACAATTCGCGGCTATTCGCACTACCACTTAGTACCCCGCGATCATTTTGTAATACTGCGCGGTATTCTCTGGTATTCAGCAAGTTGGTCACTAGTACATTGGAGCGTTTGAGAGCACGGGCTAACTCGTTCATTGATACACTGGTGTGTTCGCCGCCTTTGCTCTTGTATAGATAATCATCTAAATCAAACGGTTTACCTATGAGTCGGTAATTTACCCCATTGCCACTGGAAGCTAACACCACCTGGCACAAGTCGTGCTCATTACGCTCAAATTCGTAAATAATAAAACTTGATTCCCGAGGTAAATACCAACGCTCAAAACTGTCACGCGTTGAGGGTACGACACGGCTAGGATATTCACCATAAAACACCGGGATCAACCGCTGAAGAGTAGTTTTACCGGAAGCGTTAGTGCCACAAATATTAGTATGGCCATTAAGTTTAAGCTCTACCACGCCGGGCAGATGAGTATCAATTAGAATAATGCGGTGCAACCCAGGCATAGACTTCCTTCATTATGGGGGTAAAACCAATCAGCACCGAGGCTGCGAGGCAGATTTCAAGCAGCGAATAATACCCAGATTTTAGGGCTTTGAACACCTCACTTTGTGCTGTTTTCTTGAGTTTTTTTAAGTGTTTGATTTATGGTGTATTTGACAAGGCTCAACGGAGCAGAATGGTCGAAATACTTGGATGCGATAAGCGTATCAAAAAAGTACGAATACAGGCTGCAGAGAGGGGTGTCGGTAGAAGATGATTTCAATCCATAATACAAATTAAGCCCTATCAACAAGTAAGGGCCAAAGTGTTGTGATCAAAAAGCTTATATATAGAGTATTAATAGACAAGTAATTTATAAGACCATTAAGGAACATTTAATGTTTGCGTTTCTCAAATCCAATCCAACTAAGAAACTACGTAATATTTACGACCGAAAATCCACTGACGCGATGCTTGCGCAACGTAAAGGAGACATACGAACTTACTCTATGTTAACTGCTGAGGCAGAAGAGTTATGGAAACAGATTACGGCACTTGAAGAGAAACAAGACTAAGGTGCCAGGTCAGTTATTATTAACAATTCCCCTAACGTTGACATCTAATCTGTGATTTTTTATTTGAGCGTCAACCTAGGATAAAAATGTTTACACCTCAATTTTTTTACTCTCGCATTTAAACTGGCGATTATTGGCGCTATAAACAACACTACATATAAAATTATAGAGAAACTTGAGAACACTGAAATGGCCTTGAGGACAATAAAAGCATTTTTTGGGGAACATCATCAAGGGTATATATCCCCCTTACACATTTTGTCACTTCCCATCGATCCTCAGCGTGATCCAGATATCAATGCAGAGGACAGACAAAACTTCGCTGATATTATTGCTTCATCTGCAAAGTCAGACGCTAGCGCTGTCATTTTTTACGGTCTATCCGCAACCCAAATTAATTACGATAAAGCTTCGCTACTGGCGAGTACGTCATTGAAACTCAAGCGTCAAGTGTGCTTATTGGAATGTGCCGAACTGGTTGGAAAGTACATTGGTGAAACAGAAAAACATCTTAGCCGCTTAATCGCCGAAGCCGAGGCAAACAATTGGATTTTATTTTTCGATGAGGCTGACGCTCTTTTTGCCCATCCTTCCAATTCCCGAAGCACTCCGAATAAATCCCAGAATAATACTTGGGAGCAACAAGCCGGTCATTTACTCAACATAATGCTGCGACACAATGGACTGCTTATTTTGTCAATTGCCGAAAAAGATGTCCTTACAGCGCTTAAAATCCGTATCAAAGACTGCCTTGTGTTTCATTAAATGTTATTCGACATATCCGAGTAGCAAATTTGGACTTTCAATTTCTTCGATCACCTCCAGGTTAGCGAGTGCTAACTGGCAACCTTGTCCAATTAATGTATGACCTCTAGAGCAATCCACCTGCCATTGACGCAGCAAGTAGGCGGCTAGGGCTGCACGTATATTTAGGATTAACTGTCCATCTACCATGGCGTAATCCATCTCAATGGCCAGAGCCTGTATAACACCGGGGTGTGGTACCAAAACCAGTTCAATTTGCTTCTGCCATTGTTCATCGTAAGGACTAGCCTCATGTACGTGGATTGGGCCAGACAGCAGGTCTATCGAGGTAAACCGCGTACACACAAAATCTCTGAAACTACTATTTTTTCGATCATAGGCTCGCACATGCCAGCGATGGCCATTATTAACCAATGAATGAGGCACCAAAGCACGTTGGCTTTCCCCAGACGAAAGAGAAACATAAGCACATTTCAGCGCTTGTTTATTATGGATAGCCCGCATCAATGCCGCAATTATATCGGCCTCAGGATGGATAAGACGAACCGCATCAAAACATTGTTCGGATGGCTGCACACCACTGGAAATGCCATTACCAAACCCGCGGCTTAGTGAGGTAAGAATCACCTCTGGATCATGAGAAAATAGCGCTTTAAATTCGGCGGTACGATGGTAGCTTTTAGTTTGATGTACTAATAACAAATTTTGTGGCGCAAGTTCTTTGTAGGCGCTAAAATCTCGCGTGCTTGCTGCCAGACCAGTCTTGAATCGCTGGATCAAATCAGTACGAGCCACGTGACCAAAATACTGCAAACTAAAGTCAATAAAAGCCAATCGTTCTCGTTGCCCATGAGTTAATTCACTTAAACGGACACTTAATGGTTGATTACCTGACATAAGTTAGACTCATAATGATGACTTCATTGGAGGATAAACGACCATTCCTTATGATGCAATCATTAAGAACCTTTGTTAATTTAGATAAAATTATATAGGTAGAAATAGTTTGCTCCAAAATGGGGCGAATGCACTCAATAGCACCTATACTGATGATTAGATCATTCGGCGATAACGTTTATCTATCTGAAATTACGAAACTTTCCTGAAATATATACAATGGCGCATTAGTTGCATTTTATCGCACAAGCGCTCATAAACGTTTGATAAGGACAATTTCAATTATGATATCTAAAGCCAAAGGGGAAAGAATGAATGCGTTTATGAAATTGCCGTTTGTTGTGGTAATGACATCCCTCGTTTTGTTGTGTGCCAATATAGCATTCTGGAGCGCAGCGGTTTTTTTACTCACTGTGTTAGCGGTACCTGGTTTTATTATCTGGGTTATTGGCGCATATATACTTAGCTATCTGACAATATCGACCTCGGAAATAATCCGTATGGCGACATATTTATTTCCTAAATTACCCAGCAAACCGAAGCGATTACGGATCCGCTAATAATCATAAAAACACGCTTTTTTGACCCTGTGCCTATATCAGCAATAGTTTAAGCTGGAATGGGTAATCGTCCCTCTATTAAAAAGTCTCGCAGATAGAAACTAACGGGTTCGAGTCCTCCCATCCGCGTGAAGCTAACTTTATTTTTTTGCATAAGGCACAGCCAGTTCTGACATTTTTCCGGTTCGTTTGAATGTAACGCACGGGGTAATGCTACCGCTACATTGATGCCGTTTTCGTGTCTTGCTGAGCAATAACGGATCACCTCAATTTGTTCTTTCTCCACCAGCCATTGTCCCACTTGCTGGCATACCAAGTATGAATCAGGACAAACTAATT
Source organism: Paraglaciecola sp. (assembly GCA_047622205.1). Taxonomy (GTDB): domain Bacteria; phylum Pseudomonadota; class Gammaproteobacteria; order Enterobacterales; family Alteromonadaceae; genus Paraglaciecola. Next base: position 6,010 of record JBLHNW010000086.1, on the reverse strand, counting down.
TTGTGCGTATATCGTCGAAACCCTGAGCGCTTAGATCAGCACATAAAGCGGTGTTCACCGCCACGCTAAAGAGCATATGCTCAGAACGAACGGCTTGTTCATAACTGTTTTGCATGTGAGATAAAAACACAAAACGATAATATGCAACTTCAGCCAGGGTCGAATTTTGATCTTCCCCTGCATAGAAATAACTTGGTCTGAAACGGCTACCAAAACGTGAACCGTGCTTTAAAGGCGGATATCTGAAAGGTGTTTTAAGCAAATAATGCATCTGCTCAGTGCCGCTTTTATAAGCAGGTTTAACCTCATCCAACATTTGTTCAAGCAGATACTGCTCGTCCAAATTGTCTACCACATTAGCTGTTGCTGCTAGTTCCTGAGTTTCAACCAGGCGATGGACATTACGATGGTATGCAACGGGCGAAGTGCTGACGGCATAGAGTTGTTGAAAATAGGTGATGTCATCCATGCCAATGTGAGCCATTTTGTAAGAGCAAAGAAAGCAAAAATGATCGTTTCAGATTTTGCCCCGCATGCTATCGAGATACTCATTAGTTTGGATCAAGCCCAATACCGATTGCACTTTGTCTGCAGGGACACCGGCTAATGCGGTGTTACAAGTAGTAAACCAATGTTGCATAAAGCTTTTATCGCCACCTGAGATAGCAAATAATGAACGATAAACACGAATAAAATGCAGGGACAACTCGCCCTGCTTAGAACCTGGCGGAAAACCACTAGCCTCTTTACGAGATAAAGTAGAGCGATTTACACCAATAATTCTACCTGCCTGAATTTTATTTACTCCCAGCTCTAAGCAAGCATTATTAAACGCTTTCATTAATACGCCCGCTTTATCGGACGTTTGGCTAGTTTGGGCTAACGCACTCATTACTGCCTCTTTAGGTAAACTAAATAGCTAAACAATTACAGTATAGCGCTGAATGTTGCAAATGTCACAATTACGCTTAAAATGACGCTTTTGCACGTGATGATGTTTGACATGCATATACCCATGCTACTGTTTTTCTTGCAGCTCCGTGCAATACTGGTTTCTGGTGCAAACAAAAAAAATCCTCCCTTGTGCAATTGGGATTTCTGGATAATCTGACTTTGCAGACAAGCCATCATAAACAAACAAAAACGAGGTCAAAATGAGTGAGAAAATTGATGCAGACGCACTAGTTGCTTTAAAAATAGCCTTTACTTATATGCCTAGAGCGATCGAAGTTAATAAATATGAGTACGGTGACCGCTACCAGACTGTGCTCGACCATATAGAGAGCGTGCGTGAAATCCTGCTAGTTAATGATGTGGATCCCGATGAAGTGTATGGCGAAATTGATCCCGACAACACCCCAAATTCCACGTACTAAGGCCACGTACTAAGGCCACGGCAAAGACCAATATATTTAATAAAACAGAATGCATGACTTAATGGTTACAAAATAACATTGCTTGAGAAAAATCGATGAGACAATCATCACTGTTATCCTCACAAATTGATTGAACGAATACTGATGTGTTATGGATATCGGCACAAAACCGTTCCAATTTGCATAAAGTCGATCTTTAGCGTCTGTAAAAAGAGTGTAAGGACTTTTAATCCTATCCGATAATTAAGGTAGTCTAGCCACTATTTATCGACAAACTTGGTCCATTAATCATTTTATGCCATCACCTAAAACTCATAATAATTTACGCCAATACCATCGCTGGTTAGGCTTTTTCCTCTCGGGCATCATGGCGGTCTATGCTACTAGTGGCATACTGCTGATTTTCAGAAACACTGAGATCCTCCAATACGAACAACAGGAACTACGTCAACTGGAACCGGAACTTAGTACCAAAGAATTAGGCAACGTACTGCGTATTCGTGAATTTGAAGTATTAGAGCGAAATAATTCTACTATTACATTCAAACAGGGCAGTTATGACCTTACGACTGGGCTCGCCACTGTTATTCGTAAGGACTATCATCCTGCAATTCAAAATTTAGTAAATTTGCATAAAGCGACGACCGATAGTCCACTCTACTGGCTGAACATTAGCTTTGCGCTATCTTTATTGTTTTTTGTGACGACAGCATTTCTTATGTTCCTACCCAAAACTAAATTATTTAAAAATAGCCTAAAAATAGCTGGAGTTGGATTTGTGTTTGCTATCTTAGTGGTGGTCTACGGGTCGTAATACTGAGCTTGAAATTTGACCTCAAATTATACGAAATTTAAGTTATTCATACCACAAGAGCTGCAAAGATGGATATGGTTAGCTTTATAGATATTGATGAGACGAATAAAGACTTAATCCCCTCCTTCGCTATCGATATTGAGGATGAGAGGATGGCTTTCCAATCAACTACGAGTATGAAAAGATGCACGTACTCTTAACTTAGGCCTGCTCTTAAGCGAGACAGTATCGGTTCGCAAGATGATCGACTAAAAGCCGCCACGTAGCACGAGAGTATTTATGTTTTTTTTCTTGAAGGTTCAGTCGTAACTGATGTTACTGTGAAACGTAACAAGTGCAGTGGGCGTTATAATTAATGGATAGTATTGTGGAATACCTAGATGTTTTTGATTTTTGGTTTACTGAAATAGATAAAGCAAAGTGGTGGGTTAAAGATAAAGAATTTGACCATCTTCTAAAAACTAGATTTTTGGATGTTTATTATTCTGCAACTAAATCAGAACTTTATAGTTGGCGAAGTACTGCTAGAGGAAGACTAGCTGAAATACTCGTTTTAGATCAATTTCCAAGAAATATATTCAGAGATACACCACAAGCTTTTGTTTCTGACCCCTTGGCTTTAGCCCTATCTCAAGAAGCTATTTCTGCTGGAGCAGATGCAGAATTAAGTGCGATTGAGAGAAGCTTTTTATATATGCCTTTTATGCACAGTGAGTCGCTAAAAATTCACCAGGTTGCGGTCGCCCTCTACACAAAAAATGGACTTGAGTCGAACCTGAAATTTGAAATTAAGCATAAAGAAATTATCGAGAAATTTGGCAGATACCCACATCGAAATAGTATATTAAATCGGCAATCAACTCCTGCAGAAATTGACTTTTTAAAACAACCTGGATCGTCATTTTAATTTGTCCTTTGTAAACTAGAAATTATCGCAGAACACAACACATCTAAGCCATGCCTGTGTGACCTTAGCTTATGACACCAGCTGCTCTAAACAGTTGTAAATGCACATCTACCAGCGCTGCAATATCGCGTTGATAGCCGCCACCAATAACAGCGGCGACGGGTAAACCCTTTTGCTCACAACGATCGAACACCAGCTTATCCCGCAGAAAAACGCCCTCAGTGCTAATATCAAGGTGCCCAAGATCATCATTAATATGGATATCTACACCAGCATCATAAATTATTGCATCCGGTTGACAGGTATTGATTGCTAAATGTAATGCCGCATCGACTGTCTCTAAGTATTCAGCGTCCTTTGTCCCTTTAGCCAGGCCAAAATCTAAATCTGAACACTGTTTACGATGAGGAAAGTTTTTCTCACCGTGAATTGAAACTGTATAAACTTGTGGATTGTTAGATGCCAATTTTGCAGTGCCATCGCCTTGATGTACATCACAGTCAAAGATAAGCACCTTATCTATATTAGAGTTTTGCAGCATTTGCAGGGCCGCTAAATACAAATCGTTTACCATGCAAAAGCCCGAGCCAAAATTGGCGAAGGCATGATGATAACCGCCGGTTAAATTTAGTGCTTTGCCCTGCTCTAAAGCCAATTTAGCCGTTAACAAAGTACCACCAACTGCGGTCAGGGTGCGTGTTATAAGTTGTTCTGACCAGGGAAAACCAATCCTCCGCATTGCTTTTCGATCTAAACCATTATTTGTTAGTTGATCGATATACAGCGGGTCATAAACTCGTTTCAGACCCTCTATGTTGACCGCTTCAGGTAAGTGAAAAACCGAGTCAATCACACCAAGGTCGGCCAAAACGGTACGGATCCTCTGATACTTATAAACAGGAAAGCGGTGATTACCTTTAAGGCTTAATTGACTATAAATGGGATGAAAAACTAAGGGTGTCATATATTAAATTTGCAATCCGAACTGTAGTATTTAGCGTACTCTTACCTACTATCTTAAAAATAGGTCTTTTTATCAATGTATAAAAATATTCAGCAAAAAACAAAGTGCGTTCGTACCAGCTTATTTGTAGCCCTTATTTATTGTACATGGGTCAGCCAGATACAGGCAGCCGAGGTGGAATATCAAGACCAGTCTAAATTGCATAAAATTGTTCCGCAAATATCCGCGCAACGTATCGAATCTGATATTCGTAAACTTGTTGGCTTTGGCACTCGCCATACACTTTCAGAAACTCAATCCGATACACGCGGTATAGGTGCAGCCAGACGCTGGATAAAAAGCGAATTCGAGGTAATTTCAAAAGAGTGTGGTGGCTGTCTGGAAGTGTATTTCCAGTCGCAAGTTATTCAAGGTGAAAAACGTATTCCCAATGCGACGGATGTGGTCAGCGTCATTGCTATTCAACGTGGCACCAGTGACCCCAGTCGTTACGTTATGATGTCAGGTGATATCGACTCACGTGTTTCAGACGTAATGAATTTCACCTCTGACTCGCCTGGAGCTAACGACAATGCGTCTGGTGTTGCGGGCACATTAGAAGCCGCCAGAGTATTAAGCAAATATCAGTTTAACGGCAGCATTATCTACGCTGCTTTGGCAGGGGAAGAACAAGGTCTGTATGGCGGCAAAATTTTAGCTGAAGCAGCGCAGAAACAAAGTTGGCGTCTGAAAGCTGTGATCAATAATGACATGATCGGTAACATTGCCGGTATCAATGGCGTGATCAACAACAGCAGTGCCCGGGTTTTTGCTGAAGGCACTCGTTACACAGAAACCGCTGACGAAGGTCGCAAGCGTCGTTATACCGGTGGCGAAGTCGATTCACCCAGCCGCAATTTAGCCCGTTATATTGATTGGGTTGCCGACCGTTACATCCCAAACTTAGATACAATGGTAATTTATCGATTAGACAGATTTGGTCGTGGCGGTCACCATCGTCCATTTAATGATTTGGGTTATCCCGCTGTGCGCATAATGGAAACCAACGAACACTACGACCGTCAGCATCAAGACTTACGTATTGAGAATGGTAAGACTTATGGTGATACTATTGAAGGTGTAAATTTTGCTTATACCGCTAAATTAACCTCCTTAAACGCGGTTTCATTGGCAAGTATGGCTTGGGCGCCTTCTCCTCCAGCCAAAGTGACTATCAAAGGTGCAGTGCAACCTAGCACTAGCCTAAGTTGGGATCTTCTGAACAAAAAACAAAATCCGCAATTGGCAGGTTACAAAATTTACTGGCGTTACACCGATGCCCCGCAATGGCAGTACAGCAAGTTTGTAGGTGACGTAAATGAGTACACCTTAGAAAATATCGTAATTGATAATTACTTCTTTGGGGTCGCGAGTGTCAGCAAAGATGGAAGCGAGAGCCCCGTAGTTTTCCCCGGTGCCGCTGGGGCATTTGGCGAATAATGAATACCAACCCACCCTAAAAATTGCCCGAAAGGAATTCACCAGCAATTATTAGGACGACTTGGTATAAGTATTAGCGGTTGACCTTGTGGCAATTTATACAACCGCCTGACACCCGACCAGCAAGATAGTATTTAGGTGTCTCCAAGGACGCGGCTGTGCGGGCTCGTCTGATATTGTCTACAAAATCCACCATCATATCTTGCAGGAAGGGGTGACTTGCCCCCGCATCACCTGCTTGTAAACCCACTCCGATTTTTTGTATTTTGCCTAGCGTGTCGACGACTTGCTGCTGCTGAGCAGTTTTATCTGCATTGTCTGATTTTAGTGCTTGATCCAACATTTGCATTTGCATCGCCAATTGCTCCATATTTGAGCGCAATTCCTGGGCGGTAACATATTTAAAATCCGGTGGATAAGTAACCTTGCGAACCGCAGCACTAAAGTCGTTACTGCAACCGGGCATCACC
>JBLHNW010000085.1:0-10853 GCA_047622205.1 Paraglaciecola sp. | reverse complement strand
GACCAGACGCTGAGCAACATGGACAGCACAATAGGAGGTAGTCCAACAATATGTTTACGCCAATAATCTTCTACCGACAGTTTGAGCCATTCACTTTCATCCAAAATCAGGCTCTGTTCATACATAGCACCGCTTTCAAATGCATGTTGCGTGAGCATTCGCTGGCTAAATCCGTGAATGGTAAAAACTGCAGCTTCATCCATTTGTTTGGTAGCAAGTGCCAAACGTTGGCAGGCAATATCAAGGTCGGGTAATTGTTCAATCAGACTTTGTACGAAATCATCTTCACTGTGTCCGGCAAAGAACTCTAAAAAGCTTTGCCTTAATTTCTGACGAATTCTGTCTTTCAGCTCTGCGGTTGCAGCATTAGTAAAAGTCACCACTAAAATTTGTTCGACACCCAAAGCCTGACATTGATGGCCAAGTAATAAACGCAAATATAAGTTAACAATGGTGTAGGTTTTACCCGTTCCAGCGCTGGCTTCTATCAGTGAAGCACCTGTAAGAGGAAAATTCAGTGCGTCTAAGGACTTCATTTTCCGCCCCCATAGTTAAATAGTGGCAACATAAGCTGTTCGCTCAATTGGCAGAATTCCTCAAAATGCACTGATAAATCGGGACACAAGCGCTGAATATGCGCCTCCTGCCCTTCACCAACTGAGAAATTATTGCCAACAAATTTTTGCAGGGTTTTATCTGGATCCTGGGTTTTTAGCCATTCCCAGGCAGTTTCTGGGTAAAAATGAACGGCCTGGGTTTGTCCCATGCGCCAGACACTCACAAAAAGATCCAACTGCTGCAATGCTTCTTCGGCAGCTATTATAGGTAATGAAAACGGTTTATCGGTGCCAATGAAGTGGGCTTGCCCCAGCCCAATAGCCGGCGGCTTAGCACACAAACACAACCAGTTAAGGTAGAGGGTAAGCTTATCTTTTGCGCGCACTTTACCCGCTCGCCACATGACCAGGTTTTGCCCATAAAATTGATCAATCCATGCGACAAGTTTGAGCTCATTAATGACCAGGTTAACTTCCTGCTTACTCGCTTCATGTTCATTACAAAGTAAAGCCAACTGTTTGACGATAAGTTCGCTTTGCTTTTCAATTTGCCTTAAATAAATGGCCCCACTGTTGGCCAGAGGTAACTTGCCTTCTGCGCCCAGGCGCTGCTCCCAATCGGTCTGCTTATCCTCGGCGATCAAGCGTTCATTCAATTTATATTTATCCAGGGCATCAAACGCAAAAGGTTCATCGTCTTGGTTAACAGTGCTGAAGTTCGAAAAGCGGCATTGCCAGCGCTGGATAAAAAATGCTTTGGCCGGATTAATAAAAAAGTTAATCAAGTCATCGAGAGCTAATTCATTGTTGTCTGTGTCTTGGGCGGAATTTAGAGGGTCTATAGAAACGGGCAAACTTCCCGCCAAAAACAGCTGGGGCTGCACTTGTTTACCCTGTTGTTTGGCTACCCTTAACCAATGTTCTTGATAACTATGAAGGCTGATCTTCTGGGGGCTATGTTGGGTATTCTGCTGGGTATGCTGCAGAGTAGAATCAGGCTGAAAATACCGGGCGGCAAAAGGTTGCAGAGCATGTTGAGTTTGCAGGTGTGCTAATAGGTGTTGTTCTGTTTCGCTTACCGGCAATTGCTGATGTTCTTCCAGACAAAAACAGTGTTGGCAGTATTCCAACAACTCACTTAGCAATATTGATGGGCTACGCAGGCTATTATCTTTTTGACTAAAGCCCTGATAGCTGAGATATAGCACCTCTCTGGCAGAAAGTAACGCTTCCAAAAACAAATATCGGTCATCTAAACGACGCGAACGGTCGCCTCTTTTTGCCGCCCCTTTACGCATTAAGTCAAAGCCCAATGGTAGTACCTGGCGAGGATAATCACCGTCATTCATCCCTAATAAGCACACTGCCTTAAACGGAATGCTGCGCATCGGCATTAAGGTACAAAAATTCACGTAACCAGCCAAAAAGCGTTGACCAACGCCTTTATTCTGTAAATTCAGTTCTAGTTCACTGACAAAAATGTCTTGTTCGATGGTCTGTGTATATTGATGTTGATGAGTCAACATCAACTCAATAGCCTGGCGTAGTTCTATGAGTAACGCTTGTTCGTGTTCTTCTGGTAAATAGAGTTTTTCTACCAACTCAAGTGCAATACTAACTTTGTCGGTGATACTCGCAGCTTCTTGACAAAATGCCAGGGCATCTATCAATATCTGGGCAAATAAGTAGAATTTCCCAAGGGCGACTGCTTGTTGTCCTTCAATGTCCCCATAGGGAGCAATGAGTTCCGGCGCAAAATCAGAAGCACATTGCGACACTCCTTGATATAAGTGCTCTGCGCCCATGGCATAACCAGCAAGTAAGCGTGTTAAACCAAACAGCCAAGTGTTTTGCTGCTCTGCCGGTAAATCCCAGCGGTTTTTATCCGCCTGATCCCAACCCCATCGCACACCGGCATCCACCAACCAGTGTTGCAGTAATTCAAATTCAGACAGACTGATATCAAACCTGGCTTGCACCGCAGGCACTTCACAGATGGCCAACACATCAGATAATGTCAGGCGACTTTGATGCAACTTCATCAATTCAATAAAACTATTCAGTATGGGAGATTCTTCACCTAAATTTCGATCAGAAATCGCGTAAGGAATATTCAAATTAGACTCAACACCACCAAACACGCCTTCGATAAAAGGTGCATAAGCGGCGACGTCGGGCATCATCACAATCACATCACCGGGATGCCACTGTGGATATTGCTCAAAAAGGCTCAGCAGCTGATCGTGCAATACTTCTAATTCACGTACTTTAGAGTGACAGGCATGCACCTGTAATGAATGATCAGTAAGGGATAGCGAAATTTTTGGATACTGCTGTCCATTGGATAATAACTCTGCCGCAGACAGAGGCTGTTGCGCTCCTCTAAACTGTAAATTTAATACTTCGTCCTGGATATACTGAAGCGCTGTGTTTGCTTGGGTTTCGATAAACTCATCATGTTGCTGCAGATCCAGATTCAATAACATGTCCTGATAATCACGACCTAACTTGCCCCAAGACGACAACAAAGGATTGCCTACATCCAAATAATCCGCCTGGCTAGCCGTTTGCTGCTGGCGATCAACTGAATCAATTTCTTGTAACTTGGCTTTGGCCTGAGTTTTACTGTCAACCACATCTCCCCAGTAATGCTGGCTAGGGTTAAACCAAAAGATCACTACGTCTCTTTTTTTAGCAATGGCAGCCAATACTTCAAGTTGCTGTAGGGGCATTGCGGAGAGACCAAAAACCAATAAGGGTTTATCAGCATTATCTTCCCCAGGTTCAGCTTGTTTAACCAGTTCCTGGAGTAGCTGCTGATGTAAGTTTGCTCGATGATGAACTGATTCAGCTAATTCTTGACTGTGTTTACTTAACGCACGCCATAAGATGGGTTGCCAGGGATGTTCACTGATATCGGTGTCCGGCAAACTATCCTCCCCTTGCTCCCATGCCAGTATCCAATGAGGTCTGTACACCAAATATTGATCATACACGTCGGCAATCTTATGGCACAGTTGGTAACATTTTAAGGGCTGTTCATCTGACAAGTAATCACGGATAGATAGAAACTCAAGCTGGTCAAGCAATGCCGGCAAGATGCTCATCAGCTTCCAGGTCATATTAGGTTTAGTAAAAGCGGACTGTTCAGGTAACTCGGGGACGTGTTGGCGGTAAAGTTGCCAAATAAAACTAGAGGGTAAAGGAAAGTCCAGATTAGCGGCAATACCCAAACTCTCAGCAATTTGAATTTTCAACCATTGCGCCATCCCAGGGCTTTGTACCAAAATAGTATCCGCATCAAAAATGTTCGCGGCGGTGCTACCTCCTTGTTGTAACCAAGCTATTAGCTGCTCTGCCAGACATTCCATTTTGTTTGATTGTATTAGATGCAGCATGTTTATTATTATCAGTTTCGTTATGAGCTTAGTCTAACAAAGTCTCTGATTTTTAAATCAATTTATAGTGGTAATTTTATCTGCATTAAAGTACTCAATTTATGTAATGTTTACATTCACTGATAGTAGAGAGAACCGCTGAAATGTGTGTATTGAAGTAACTTAGGTATAAAAAATCAATTATGCTGATATAAAACTCCCCCCATTAACCGCCAAAATTATCAACGGCCTCCTCTGGACGAGCAGCACCATGTACCGAAAAAATATCTATGACAATCTCCATCCTATTTTTTATTTTCTTAAATTTAGTTCTGCAACAACTGACTCTTTGGTACCATTGCCGTCTTAAAACAGAGAAGCAATCCGCCCGATTTGGAATACACCCCATGAAAATTATCGCTTTTAAAAATAACCTGCGGATCCGCCGTACCTTAACTTCCTGCCTCAGCGCTGCAGCTGGATCATGTTAGAACATATCAGCACATTACAGATACTCGGCTGGTTAGCCTATCTGGCTTGTCTATATAAGGTACTCCACCGGCTGCCGTTTAATCTCTTGAGAACTGACAAGAAGATCCAGCATTTGGTGTTTGGCTGCGCCGCCAGTCTCTTTTGTTTATGGCTGTTTCGCGCTGGAATATATGAAGGGCTCAATGTACATTTTTTGTGGCTAACGGCTCTGGTGTTAATTCTTGGGTTTCGCTGGGCAGTTGTTAGCTCATTTATTGCCTTGCTAGGTATCACTATTGTTGGTAAAGAAAGTTGGGCTATGTTTGGCGTTAATGGCATGCTAGCTAATTTAGTGCCTTTAGGATTAAGTTATGTTATTTACACTCTGGCATTTTACAAATTACCCCGACACTTCTTTATCTACATTTTTGTTTGCGGCTTTTTAACTGGTGCATTGATGATTGGCCTCAAAATGTCCCTGTTATCCGGATATTTTTATTTTAATGGCGATTATGATTGGCAAACAATTAAAGACAATTATCTGATTTTATCCCTTTTGATGTTATTTATGGAAGGTATGTTGAATGGTATGACGATGACGCTGCTCATTATTTATAAACCGCAATGGGTGTATACCTTTTATGATAAGTTTTACATTAAGACTAAATAGAATTATGAGGCCAGCATCAATTCATAAAAATATCCCAGCTGACACTGCAAATCTCGTCAATACCCAATAGAATGCTTGTACCCTTAGGAAATTACTTCAACTTATGTTCACTCAAGTAGTATTAGAATCTTCATTCAGTAGCAAAGAATGGCTTAAAGGCCTCAGAGTGTTTAATCACAACCATGTTCTAAATGCCGCTTTAGAAGGACATACTCTGCGTGGCTCTGTCAAAAGTGAATCTTCCAGAGGGGAAATATATTTAACCCGTCTTGAGTACGATAAAGTTAGCAAACAGGCAAAACCTTATTGTAATTGCTACGTAGGATACGGTTGCAAACATGCCGCGGCACTCGCTCATTATTATTTAAAAAAAATGCACGTTTCAACTGCCTCAAATTATACTATTGATAACTGGCTGAACACCTTTAAACCTGCTTCGACATCAAGTGCTGCAAATACCAAAAGTTTACTGTATTTTGTACATACTAACTCTCATTCTCCAAAAGACTACTTGCAACTTACTGTAAAAACCTCAACAAAAAAACTATCTGGTGGATGGAGTAGAACCCTCGGTGCTGAATACTTGTCTAGTCAGTTGATAGAAAAGACTTTTATTAAGCATGAAGATATACAAATAATCTCAGCCATTGCTAGCAACAGAGATTACCTGAATACAGTTACAACCTTCGCCTTATATGAACAACTGATCAACACTGGTCGTTGCTTCTGGTTAGATAATACCAATCTGGATAAACCACTAACTATAGGTCCAGTCATTCAAGCGACGTGGCAATGGCAAAAGTTAATAAATAATTCGCAAAAACTGCAACTGGTGTTGGATAAACCGGCGATAGACATTCGTATAATAAAGTCCCAACCGCTTAGTTACTATCACGCCAAATACAACTGTATAGGTATCATTGAAACTGATACAGCAAGTGAATATGAAGCAAGCTTGCTAAATAGTCCGGTAATTGATGAAGAAAAACTCCCCTGGGTGTTAAATAAACTCGAAGTGACTTTAGGAGAGACGATTAAGAAACTACCCAAGCCCAAATTAAATAAACAATTTAAATTGAGTAAACCGACCCCACACCTACTGCTGAGCACAGCTTCCAAAAATCAGCCAACTAACACTAACATTACTGTGAACTTTGAATATCAGGGAGTATTTGTACATCCAAATAGCAGCGAAGCGGTTATCCACTTGGAACACAATGGCACGGTCATTTACCGTGATTTGGTATGTGAAGAAGCAATAATTGAACTTTTGGAAACGCATAACTGCAGGGAGTTATACGACAGACAATATTACTATGACGATAAATATTCGCCGGATTACTTGATGACGTTACAGGGACGGCAAGTGTGTTTGAATTTTATACATAAGGTGATCCCTGTTTTACGTAAAAAAGGCTGGCAGATCGAGTTCGAAGAGGATTTCTATTACAAAGAATTGACGACTAACAACGTATTTGACGCTGAAATTGTTCAGAAAGATGGCAGTGATTTTTTCTCGATTGGACTTAATCTAGATATCAATGGTAAAAAAATACCAGCGTTCCCGATCCTGCAAAGCGCACTTGAGCAATTACCTAAGGCTGTATTAACCAATTCTGCTCCAATGACTAAAATTGAAGGGTTTGATCCAGAAGAGCCGCTATTTGTTGAGTTAGAGCGTGGTGAATTTGTCGCTTTATCCTATAAAAGCATTCAACCTTTATTACAGCAATTTATCGAATTATTTATGCCCGGCGCCCTACAGAAAGACGGCTCAATGCAATTGTCAAAGTTTCAGGGGCATCAAACATTAAGTATGTTAGATAACCAGGGCATAATAACCAAAGGCGAGAAAAAACTTCGAAAACTCACAGAAAAACTACAGAATTTCGATAAGATCCAGCCCGTTAAACTTCCTGAGAATTTACATGCAGAACTTAGAGAATATCAACATCAGGGATTAAACTGGCTACAGTTTCTTCGTGAATATGAACTGGCTGGGATCCTTGCTGACGATATGGGCCTGGGGAAAACCATTCAGACATTGGCCCATTTATTATTAGAAAAACAACACGGCCGATTGACTAAGCCTTGTCTCATTGTTGCCCCGACCAGCGTACTATTCAACTGGGCAAATGAAATCAAAAAATTCACCCCTGACTTGTCTTTTGTGGTTTTACACGGGTCAAAACGGCAACAACATTTTGAAGCATTAGACCAATATGACTTGGTCATCACAAGTTATGCCTTAATCTTAAAAGATTTAGAACTCCACCAATCTACAGATTTTTATTATCTGATATTAGATGAAGCTCACTACATTAAAAATCCGAAAACTAGTGTTTATCAAGCTATGCTTAAGATAAAGTCACAGCACAAAGTGTGTCTAACCGGCACGCCGATGGAAAATCATCTGGGTGAGTTTTGGGCGCAATTTAATTTTTTACTCCCAGGGTTTTTATCCGGTCACAAACAATTTACCAAACTCTTTAGAACCCCCATAGAAAAACACCAGGATCATGAGCGCAAGATTTTGCTTAACCAGCGTATCAAGCCCTTTGTTTTACGCCGAACTAAAGAGAAAATAGCCAAAGAATTGCCAAGTAAAACCAGCATTGTGCAAATGCTCAGAATTGAAGGTAAACAAGCCGAGTTATACGAATCAGTGCGCTTAGCGATGGACACACGCTTAAAACTAATAATTGCTGAAAAAGGTTTGCAGCGCAGTCAAATCGAAATTCTTGATGCCTTACTTAAATTGCGCCAGGTTTGCAACCATCCACAGTTGTTACCTATGGCCAGCGCCAAACTTATTAAGCAGTCAGCCAAATTAGAGTTTCTAATGGAAACCCTGCCTGAAATGATTGATGAAGGACGTAAAGTCCTGGTGTTTTCGCAATTTACCAGCATGTTGAGTTTGATAGAAATTGAACTGGAGAAACACCAGATCAACTATGTCAAACTAACCGGCGCAACTAAAAATCGTCAAGATGTGGTAGATAGATTTCAAAATGGCGAAGTACCTGTTTTTTTAATCAGTTTACGTGCGGGTGGAGTTGGTCTAAACCTTACCGCCGCGGACACTGTTATCCATTTTGATCCCTGGTGGAATCCGGCAGTAGAAAATCAGGCTACCGATCGCGCCTATCGTATCGGTCAGGATAAACCTGTTTTTGTGTATAAACTAATCATCGAAAATTCAATTGAAGAACGCATTCAGCAAATTCAAATTAATAAAGCTGAACTAGCCAAATCACTCTTATCAGAAGAAGTCAGTCAGGGCAAACTCAGCCTTACAGATGACATACTGAAAACATTGTTGGCTCCTTTGGTATAAATCTATGTTGTGCTACTTGAGATTTTATTTGATTAAAAATAGCAGTATGTATTGAGACAAGGCTGTCGTTGTGTCGCTAACATATCTGTCTCTTTACATTTATTAACGTGCATTAAGCTATGGTTAAACTCTGGCCAGTACAATATCAAACACGGCTTGGCCATCTAAGACATCAACTGTGATACTAGGCCGCTGCTCAAGCGGGGCTTCCAGATAAAGTTTATCGATTTCATTTAAGGGTTCATTAGCAAAATACATTTGTGTAGTAAGCTCACGCATACCTCGTTTTGCTACCCTGAAATGTATATGTGGAGGTCGCTGCCAATCTTCCTCAGCAGCATACTTAGCGGGCTTAATCGTTTTAAAACTATAACTACCGTCTTCAGCAGTTTTGAGTTTTGCCCAATACTGAAAATTTTGATCTAATGGAGAGGTTTCAGGAGCATCTTCGTGCAGATAACGGCCATTTTTGTCTGCTTGCCAAACATCAATCAATGCATTTGCTACAACGTTTCCAGCGGTATCTAACACTTTGCCTTTCACCAGCAAATATTCTCCCGCTGCTTTCCCGGCACTTCCAGCGACACTCGTCATATCAGCGTCTTTATCGACTTGTTTGTGATTTGGAAAGAAAGGGCCTTCCACTTGTTTTGCAGTGGGGTGTAAACCCTTATCGTTAGCTATTGCTGGCGCTATTCCTGCGGCAACAGCTGCAGTACTGAGAGTAATAAATTTTCTGCGTGAAAAAGACGAGTGTGTCATGAAACTTCTCCTGAAATTGTCATTTTAGCCACAATACGCTGATATTTGATATGTTCAAGCAGAGACAACCTGACATGGTTAGTGGAATATTTTTAAAGAACCATATTAGACGAAATATACACCCCGGAATGAGGGCCGAAGGAAAGTCACTCAGGCAGAGTGACTCTTTTCATGATTTGCGTTTAACTAAAACTATTGTTTCAACAAGTGCATTACATTAGCCAGATCTGTTTTGCCGGCAATGATCTCATCGGGGGTCAAGCCTGATATCTCATGGGGGAATACCAGCCACTCGTCACTTTCATGTATATAATAATCTGGGACTATATCTGTTTTATTATTCTTTGGTTTAAAATATGGACACGCGATGCGCACGTCTTTAGGCATATTAGCTCTCGAAAGACTTTTGATTTGTTTAATCAAAGCTTCAACACTGCGCCCCGAATCAAACACGTCATCAACAATTAATAATCCATCGTCGGCGTTGGCATTTTCAATAAGATAATGCAGTCCGTGTACTTTGATCGTCTTAGACTGCTTGTCGATACCATAATAAGAAGAAGTTCGCACAGCGATGTGATCGGTTTCGACCTTCTTAAAATCAAAATATTCCTGAACAGCAATACCTATTGGAGCACCACCGCGCCATATACCAATAATAAAGTGCGGTCTAAAGCCATCTTCAAAGACTTTTGATGCTAAGCGGAATGAATCTTCCAACAATTGTTGGGCGGTAATAAATGTTTTTTCCATCTGACAAACCTTAATGGGAAGTAGCAAGCGTAAACACTCACGGAACAACCATAGATAAAATATATTTCCTAGTATACCCAAGAACTCCTGCTAAAAAGTACTTTTCAGTGGGAATTTAAGCAGAGCACTCATTCATATTTTAGCGCAGCCGCTGGATCAACTCTTACGGCTCGATAAGCTGGGTAAAGACTGGCGAGAAAGCACAACAAAAGAGAAAATAACACCAGTACACTGACATCCTGCCATGCCAATTCAATCGGTAAACCCTGTCCCTCAGGTCCTAACAGAATAGGTAATCCAAACAATGACACCAGCTTGTTAATTTGACTGACTAACAACAAACCCAAGGTCACACCTATCAAAGTCCCCTTAATGCCGTTGTAAGTTCCGTTGAACAAAAATATTGCCATTACCTGATATCGATTCATACCCTGGGTCAGCAATATTGCGATGTCACCCTGTTTCTCAGTTACTACCATCACTAAAGCCGAAACAATATTAAATGCTGCTACAGCAATAATAAGCAGCAACATTAGCGACATCATATTCTTTTCCATTTTCACTGCGTCAAACAAGGGACCTTGTTGGGTGCGCCAATCCGTAACGGCTAAATTCAGTGGCAGTATGGCCTGTTTAACTTGCTGATAATTAAATGCATCGTATAAAAACAAACGGGTTTGACTAATTTTAGATCGCGAGCTGCGCAGTAATTTGGCACTGTCATTAATGTTGACCAACACTACTTTAGCGTCTAACTCCGAGCCCACATCATAAATACCGGTAACAGTAAAAATACGCTGACTTGGGATCCGCCCAAAAGGGCTAAAAACACTTGCTCCAGCGGAAAAAATGCGGCTTTTATCACCCACTCGTAAATTAAGTTCCAGAGACAGTGCCCGACCGATTATTACCCCGTATTGCCCCGC
>JBLHNW010000084.1:0-11056 GCA_047622205.1 Paraglaciecola sp. | reverse complement strand
ATCGAGAAACAGTTAAATGTTGAACTTGCTCCCTGCCTAAAACTTGATGGTGTCAGTGATGTACGCGTTTTAGGAGCAATAGGTGTGGTGGAATGTAAATCAGTGGTTGATGTGGCGCTGCTACAAAGTAAATTTGTTGCAGCCGGCGTGTGGATACGTCCTTTCGGAAAATTAGTTTACATTATGCCGCCTTACGTTATCACACCTAATCAGCTGAAAAAATTGACCCAAGCAATATATGATGTACTGAAATCTTAGTCCCAATATATACTGTGACTTTGAGCGTGTAGGTTAAAAATCACCTGTTAATGTAACACCACTGGGGGACTGTCGTTTAACTGACGTACCTGAGCCTCAAGCAATTGATTTGCTGGGTCTTTTGGACATTGGCGGATAAAGTATTGATAATCTGCAATGGCAACCTGGGTGCAATCCAGTTGATGTAATAGAAAACCACGATCCCTTCGTTCGTATGGATCTTCAGGACAGAGTGCGACCAACAATTCAACAGCGCAAAGTGCCTGCTGATATTTCTTTTCATTTATATAAGAGGCTTTTAAATTGTGCAACAAACGTACAATTATTTCGTCACAACTCGCCGCTTGTAGCGCTTCGATTGGCATTCTTTCATCATCGATTTCGCTCAGAATGTTGAAATAGAGATTTTCCAGATCCGCAAAGCTCAGAAAATTACCGTTACTGGGATCGACATATAAAATCCGCTCTGGGGTGACTTGGTAGCGCAGTAGAAAGTGACCAGGGAAATTAACACCTTTAACATCAAAACCAAGATGCACCGCGATGGACTGAAATACAATTGCCAAACTGACAGGAATACCTGTTCGATAATCCAACACTTTATTAAGTAAGCTGTATTGGCAAGAAAAATAATTTTGCGGGTTATCGCTAAACGCTAGATCCACATAAAAATATTTGATCAAACGCGTGAAGGCAGCTTCATTTATAGGAAAGACATAGCCTTCAACCCTAGCTTGCTGAGACCATTCAATAATTCTTTCCAGATATGTACTAAGCTCTAGTCGATCACCACCGTCAAGCTTTATGGAAACCAACAAACTCGCTGTTAACACATCATTGTCAGCAATTGCTTGCTTCAGTCTTTGCACTAATAAACCTCAAAACACTTATCCTACTCTCAATGTTTTTATCGGTAATATTTGCCTAAGCTTTACCGTTAATGATGTTTATTAATGTACTTTATTCAAAAACTTGATATACCAAGTTTTTATTAAAAAATAAGCGCTTGTTTAGTTACCGCAACAAATCCGGAAAAAGCTACCCAGCTAAGAGCTCCAACTAAACCAACTACACGCATAAAATCAGTATTGGCAATTTTCAAAGCTAATGTAACCATAAAAACATACATTATCAGGCCGAGTAATTTCTCGCTTACCCATGCTGTTGCAAAAGGATATTGTTCGAGCATTACGCACAACGTCGCAGCACTTAGCAATAACAAAGTATCAGTAATATGTGGCAGTACCTTTACCCATTTTTTTTGCAGCATATCGGATTGGCGTACCATCCAAATAAAACGCAGTAGAAATAATACAACGCTAATTGCAATCGCAGTAAGGTGGATATGTTTAACTATCGCGTACATTTAATATTTCCTTGGCGTATAAATTTATAAGATTGTTTATTCAGAATCAGGATAGTCCAGTAATATCTGCTCAATTTTATCGATATTATCGTGCAATATTTGTACCAATTTAGGCTCAAATTGCAGCCCCTTTTGACTCGTAATTGACTCTAATGCTCTATCAACCGGCAACTCATCTTCACAATTACGTTTACTTCTCAAAGTATCATAAGAGTCTGCTATTGCCGTAATCCGGCAATAAATATGTATATCTTTGCCAATCAATCCTCGCGGATAACCTTGCCCATCCCAGTATTCATTATGGTCTCTTGCAAGCAAAGCGGCAGCTTTTATTAGGGGTCTATGGGAATTTTCAAAAAGCCTATAAGCATACTCAACATGCTCTCTTATAACCTCAGAATCATCCTGGACCAATTCGCCTGATTCATGCGAGTTCCCTTGAGGAAACCTGATTTTGCCAATATCATGCAATGGAACCGCTAAACTCAAGGTTTTTATCTGTTCCTCATCCAAACCATATTCCTTGGCTAATAACGCGCATATTTTGACCATGCGTTTGGTATATTTGCCCTCCCCAAAATGGTACTCCATTGCCTGGCCGATACGCTCGATCAATTCCTGCTGTGTATCTTCAATATCCTTAGTTAACAATATATTTTCAAAAGCTAGTTGTACATTTTGGGAAAATATTTCCACTAAATGTTTGTCCGTTTCAGTTAATTTCTTTGGCAGTCCAGAAAGATACAAAAGAGATCCACGCATAGATTGGCTGTTGCAATAAGCGACCAAATATTCATCTTCATAAACCAGGCCTTTTTCAGCCAATGCCTTATGACAGGATAAAAGTTTATCTCCCTTTACCACCTGTTCTATAGGCAAGCCTTCCATATTCTTATATTCACCCTGGCCAGTAAAAACATACAGCTGAGACGGATTACTTTGATCTATAGGTATAGGGCCGGCGACCGCGGAGGTGAGATAAATTGCGTCTTGTGTGCAGCCTAATAAAGATGTCAGCTGTTGAACAATTCCTTCAATAAAGTGTTCAAGAGAACGCATGCTGAATAAATCTGCAGAAGCAGAGATTATTTTTTCTAAACCCTGGCGATTTTCATCAATAACCATGATGTCACGATAGGAACGCAGTGCTGCAATCACCACAGTAAATAATTTTTGTGAAGTGAGTTCGGTTTTCGACTTATAATCATTAATATCATAGTTAATGATCACATCTCTTTCAGGTGCTTGCCCCGGCTGACCGGTACGCAATATAATTCGCGTAAAATGATTAGCTGCTTCGTTTCGAATAAAATCGGCTACTTGCAAGCCTGCATCATCTGTTTCCATCACAACATCAAGCAAAACAACAGCAATATCCGACTGACTGAGGAATATTTGTTTGGCTTCCTCTCCACTGTATGCACTTATAAATTCGAGACGCTTATCCAAAAAAATAAAATCACTTAACGCAAGTTTGGTAACGGCATGCACTTCAGGCTCATCGTCAACAATAAGTATTTTCCATTTGCGAAGATCTTCAAATATTTCATCCTCGTTATCTTCGGCAAATATAATTTCGTCGTCCACTAAACTCTCCATTTCATTAAGGTTTTCTAACCAAGTATTCTTAAAATGCACTGTTCATGTGAATATACACAGTCAGAAATTAAGGTAATGCTTACGTTCTTGCCACCGCTGTAAGAATTGTATCTTTATTCTAGCTTGACGCAACGATGATATCACGGTGAAACTGGCCACAGCTTATCCGCTCGAGTCCATTCAAATCGTTTAAGGTTTCGATATTGCTAAAGCCGTGCTGAGAAAAAATCTTCCTAATATTTGCGCCCTGTTGAAAGCCATGTTCTAACATTAACCAACCTTTATCGCCTAAATATCGCCTACTTTGTGGAATGATTATTCGTATATCATCCAATCCATCCTTGCCGGAAGTGAGTGCGCTTTTAGGTTCAAACCTTACATCACCTTGAGACAAAAACGTGCTGTCATCTTCCACATAAGGAGGATTACTGACAATTAGTTCATAGAGGTCTTTACCAATAGCGGAAAACCAGTTGCTTTGGAAAAAAACAACTGATTCCAGTCCATTTTGTTTCGCATTATATATGGCCAATTCGAGGGCAGCAGAATTTTTCTCGACAGCGGTAATTTGCCAATTATGCTGAGCACTTGCCAAAGCAAGCGCAATTGCACCTGTGCCTGTGCCCAAATCTAAGACCTTGGCGTCAGAAGGAATAGGCAATGCTAAAGCACTTTCGACCAGAAGTTCAGTTTCAGGACGAGGAATAAGTGTGGCATTTGAAACTTTCAGGCGCAAATCCCAAAAATCCCGATAACCCAGTATATAGGCTATTGGCTGACCTTGCTGGCGCTTCGATATTAAGTCGCAGTATTGCTTATGAGTGGCTTCATCTACTATTTTTTCCGGCCAGGTCAACAAATAAACCAACTCGCATTGCAAGCAGTAGCTTAACAATAAGCGACAATCTAGCGCGGCAGACTCTGACTCTGGAAGCAACGATTTGCCCCATGCAAGTAAGGCTTCAATTGATTGTAAGGTAGCTGTCATCAGACGGCGTCACGTAGCACTGAAAAACCTTAAACCCACTTAAGTTTCATCTGAAAGCGAGGCTAACAAGTCAGCTTGATGCTCTTGTCTAATGGGTTCTAAAATAGCATTCAAGTCGCCCCCAATGACATCATCAAGGCGGTATAATGTCAGATTGATTCGATGGTCAGTAATTCTACTCTGGGGGAAGTTGTAGGTACGAATTCGTTCTGAACGATCACCACTTGCGACCAAGTTTCTACGTGTTGAGGTTTCTTCTGCCTGACGTTTTTCCTCTTCCTGTTGGTTAATTCTAGACTGCAACACGGCCATCGCTTTAGCGCGGTTTTTGTGCTGCGAGCGTTCGTCCTGACACTCAACTACAATCCCTGAAGGCATATGTGTAATACGAATTGCAGAATCCGTTTTATTAACGTGCTGACCACCTGCCCCAGAGGCCCGGTAAGTGTCGATTTTTAAATCGGCTTTGTTTATCTCAATGGCTTCAGACTCCGGAATTTCCGGCATTACGACAACAGTACAGGCAGAGGTATGAATACGTCCCTGAGATTCAGTTTCCGGCACCCTTTGTACCCTATGGCCACCTGATTCAAATTTCATTACGCCATATGATCCTGCTCCGAGTATATTGGCAATGACTTCTTTATAGCCGCCGTGATCACCTTCATTTGTAGTGACTACTTCAACCTTCCAGCCTTGATTCTCTGCGTATCTACTGTACATACGAAATAGATCCCCGGCAAAAATAGCTGCTTCATCTCCTCCTGCACCGGCGCGGATCTCAATAAAACAATTACTTTCGTCGTTTGGATCTTTTGGTAATAATAAAAGTTGTAGATCACTTTCAAGTTGATCAATACTTTTCTTGGCTAATTTATATTCTTCCTGAGCCATTTCACGCATTTCTGCGTCGTTTTCCTGCATCATTTCCACAGCAGATTCTAAATCTTTCTGAGATTGCTGATAATCACGAAAACACTTCACCACATCTTCAAGCTGGGCGTATTCCTTAGTCAAAGCACGATATTTTTCCTGATCAGAAATAGTTTCAGCATCACTTAACAGTGCCTGTACTTCCTCAAAACGTTCATCCAATGACTCTAATTTATGTTGTACCGATATTTTCATCATATTCCTGCTAAACACGCAACCAAAAAAGTCGCATTAATATTTGTTGCCCATCATTGATTGTAGGCTTCAATGTTGGTGAATTATTTTTGTACACTGACCAAGCTTAACAGCGAAGCTAATGACTAAATTTTTAGTTCTAGTCTGTTAAAATCTTAATTGAAATATCCAATCCTAACGTTTGTCTGATTCACTAATTTTCAGAAGACAGACCCAGTGCCTCCCTTAACAACGCCATACCTTGCTCATCTTGTTTCATGGCAGCTTTTTTAAGCGCTTTTGTTGGTGAATGAATTAAGCTATTGGTGAGCTTATTAGCCAATTCATTTAAAACCTGCTCTGGATTTTTTCCATCAGCCAATTGATTTAACGCTTTTGCCACGAGAATATCCCGCTGAGTCTCACTTTGTTGACGAAAATTACGTAGTACGTCAATAGATGATTGCCCCTGAGACCACTGCATATATTCTTGAGATTGTTGCTCGATAATCTTTTCAGCCTCCTTGGCTGCATCTTGTCGAGATGCTAAATTCTTTTCGACAATATGTTGCAGGTCATCCACCGTATATAAATAAGCGTCCCCTAATTCAGCAACTTCTCCCTCAATATCTCTGGGAACAGCTAAATCCACCAAAAACATAGGTTTATGTCGACGTTCTTTTAGCGCGCTTTCCACCATCCCTTTGCCCAAAATGGGTAACTGACTGGCAGTAGAGCTGAATACGATATCTGCATCTTTTAAATGATGAGGTATTTGTGCGAGGGTCAATACGTCGCCCCCCAACGGCAGTGCTATTAGCTCCGCCTTGGCCAAAGTACGATTTGCCACAGTCAATTTTTTTACTTGCTGATCGTGTAAATGTTTGGCTACCAATTCAATTGTTTCTCCGGCGCCAATCAGCAATACCTTACTATTTTTTAGAGAGGAAAATATATGTTTAGCAAGTTGCACCGAAGCATAGGCTACGGAAACGGCATTGGCGCCAATTTCAGTTTCACTACGTACTTTCTTAGCTACGGAAAACGTTTGTTGAAACAAGTGCTCAAAGTGACGTTTGACTACTCCTGAGTTTTTCGCATCAGTGTAAGCCTGTTTGACTTGTCCTAATACTTGTGGCTCACCGAGGATCAGGGAATCCAGGCCACTGGCCACACGCATAATGTGCTTAACCGCGTCTTGCTCGCTATAGTGGTAACTGTTGTTGTTTAGCAGTGCAGGATCAACATTATGAAATTCTGCTAACCACGATTGAATATCCAGAATGTTCAATTCATCAGCCTGAACATACACTTCAGTTCTATTACATGTGGACACAATAATTGACTCATGGGCCCCGGTTCTCGCTGCGAGGGACGGCAATGCATCCACGAGCATATCAGTCGAAAACGCCACTTTTTCGCGTAATTCTACGGGTGCAGTTTTGTGATTGATGCCAAAAGCGATTAGAGTCATGCAGATAACTGTTTGATAGGCTAGATAATTAAAGACTTAACAAGTGCTACATTGTACGCAAAAGGCAAAACTATTGAAAGCAAAGACCGATGTATGTTTCCATACACACCCTTAATTCTTTCTTGTTAATAATGTGTATAACAATAATTTCATAAAAATATTGGCGACATTCAGTATATTAGTATCTTTATCCGCCTGCGTTACCGGACCGTCGACTCCTGCCGACATAAACAGTGCCGAACATCAAAAAAAGCTCGCATCCGTTCAAAATTGGCGGATTGAAGGCCGATTGGCCTATAAAAGTCCAGACGAAAAAAGAAGTGCCAGTCTAAATTGGCGACAAAACGTACAACATTACCAACTTAATCTCAGCACCGTCTTCGGCACATCTCTGCTAGAAATGAAAGGTGAACCAAATCATGTTGTCTTAGAAGCTGACGATAAGCAGTATCAAGATACTGACCCGACTAGGTTAATATGGCGCACAACAGGTTGGAGAATTCCCTTAAACCATTTTCCACATTGGATAAAAGGTCAGACGTCAGATACGGATAGAACGCTATATAGTCCAGAAGGTTGGGTACAACAGATTCAATCTCAATGTTTCGCCTGCAAAGATTGGTTAATTAATTATGATAAATACAAACTAGTGAATGGTCTTGAGATCGATGCTCTATGGCTACCCCACAAAATTGTCTTGGTCAATGCCACTACGAATAGCCAAATTATTATTAGAGTGAATAAATGGTTAAACAACTAAACTGGTGGCCCAGCCCGGCAAAACTCAACCTTTTTCTGCACATCAATGGACGTTATGAAAATGGTTATCACCAATTGCAAAGTGTTTTTCAGCTATTGGATATTGGTGATGAACTGGCTTTTGAAGTTGACAATAGCGGCACTATCGACCTCCTGACCCCGATTGATGGCGTCGAATACCAAGATAACTTGGTTGTCAAAGCAGCTCTTTTGCTACAAAAATATAGTAATGCTCAAGCAAAAAACGCAAAAGGCTGCAAAATTTATTTGAAGAAGCGTCTGCCTATGGGAGGCGGAATTGGCGGCGGCTCATCCAACGCTGCTACCACCCTGGTGGCACTCAATTATTTGTGGGATTGTCAGCTTAGTGATACTCAATTGGCCGAATTAGCTTTGCAACTTGGTGCGGACGTGCCAATTTTTGTGCAAGGTAACAGTGCCTTTGCCGAAGGCGTAGGTGAACTACTAACACCTGTAAACCTTGCATCGAAGTGTTACTTAGTGGTGTTCCCCGACTGCCATGTTTCCACTGCCGAAATATTTAACTCCGAAGAATTGCCCAGACAAACAGCTAAAATACGCAGTCAGGATTACGAATTTGAGAATACTCACAATGATTGTCAGGAATTAGTGTGTAATCTGTATCCGAATGTTGCAAAGACATTACGCTGGTTGTTAGAATACGCGCCGTCGCGAATGACTGGCACCGGGGCGTGTGTATTTGCAGTTTTTAACAGTGAAAAGCACGCTTTGAACGTTCAAGCAAAACTGCCGATTGGCACTACAAGTTTTGTATCCAACGGGCTTAGTCGCTCGCCTCTACATGTAAAGTTAGAGGCAATAAAAAGGCAGACACAGTAATTTTTTGGTTTACTGTTTTATTGAATGACAGATGATTATATATTGGGGTGTAGCCAAGCGGTAAGGCAGCGGGTTTTGATCCCGTCATGCGCTGGTTCAAATCCAGCTACCCCAGCCACTTTCGAAAAATTATGCTTTGAGGATAATACCGTGCCGGACATGAAGCTTTTCGCTGGAAATGCAGTACCAGAACTTGCTCAAAAAGTTGCCGAAAGACTATACACTAAATTGGGCCACGCTAGCGTAGGACGATTTAGTGACGGTGAGATTAGTGTGGAAATCCATGAAAACGTCCGTGGTTCAGACGTTTTTATTATTCAGTCCACTTGCGCCCCAACCAATGACAACTTAATGGAATTGATTGTGATGATCGACGCATTTCGTCGCGCATCAGCAGGCCGGATTACTGCAGTTATTCCCTATTTTGGTTATGCTCGCCAAGACAGACGAGTACGTTCGGCTAGAGTACCTATTACCGCTAAGGTAGTCGCTGACTTTTTATCCAACGTGGGTGTTGACAGAGTGCTTACAATCGATCTGCACGCAGAACAAATTCAGGGCTTCTTTGACGTACCGGTAGACAACGCCTTCGGTACACCAATTTTGTTAGATGACATGCGCAGACGTGACATTGAAAACCCGGTGATTGTGTCACCGGATATTGGTGGTGTGGTACGTGCCCGAGCGGTAGCGAAATTACTCAATGATACTGATCTGGCTATCATTGATAAACGTCGTCCAAAGGCCAACGTTGCTCAGGTAATGCATATAATTGGTGATGTGCAAGACAGAAACTGCATTATCGTTGACGACATGATCGATACTGGTGGAACTTTGGCCAAAGCAGCCGAAGCGCTGAAAGCCCACGGTGCAAAGAAAGTCTACGCTTACGGCACACACGCCATTTTCTCTGGTAACGCTGCACAGAACCTGAAAGATTCGGTAATTGATGAAATTATCATTACAGACAGCATCCCACTCTCTGACGAAATAAAAGCCATAGACAAAGTGAAGGTCTTGACTTTGGCAGACATGTTGGCAGAGGCTATTCGTCGAGTGAGCAACGAAGAATCTATCTCAGCGATGTTTGAATACTAAATATGACTTAATTGAAAGAAACCGCTGACTGACAGCGGTTTTTTTGTGTATATACTCTTATTAGGTTAAATTTCTACTGTGCTTTTTTAATGGATAAATATGAAAACTGCTCTTTTGACAAGTTTGGTTTTATGCCTAACGGCGTGTAATTCAACCTTAGACGCTAGACCAATAACGCTCACCGAAAGTAAAAAATTGGAGCCTGCGATGTCCGAAAAACAATTAGCATCCTCAATTATAGAATTTCGCGGCACCGTAAAATACATATCTATTGAAGGTGGGTTTTATGCTATTTACGCTGATGATGGACGTAGGTTTATGCCCAGAAAACTTGGTGAAATTCACCGCAGACACGGTTTGGTGGTGAAAGTTAGCGGAAAAATCCTAAAAGACGTGATTACCACTCAACAACATGGTCAGGTGCTGGAAATACGTAGCATTGAGATCATAGATGATTCAAATGTGGGGCGAGAAGACAGTCGTTTCTGAAAAATAAAAACTACTAGCAATATGTATTGGATTTTTTCATCTAGCTTTATACTAAAATTCGCATTTTAATTTCGGGCATCCGACCTCTGACCCAACAGACCATCAAAGGTGATGTTTAAAAGTGTTCTAGATATGTTTCTAGGCGACTTTTAAAGTAATGAATTGTGCAAATGTACCTGTAATCCTTTCAAATCATTTCAACTGCATTATAATAACGCTACAAAAACTTTGTAAGTAAGATAATGGATCAAAATAAAGAATTAAAAAAAGCGGGACTCAAGATCACTCTTCCACGCTTAAAAATCCTCGAAATTTTACAACAGCCAGCAAATCAACATATCAGTGCCGAAGACGTATATAAGATATTGCTGGAGCAAGATGAAGAAATTGGGCTCGCCACGGTGTACCGAGTATTAAATCAGTTTGATGACGCAGGCATTTTAAATCGTCATCACTTTGAAGGTGGTAAATCCGTCTTTGAGATTAGCCACAAAGAACATCATGATCATTTGGTATGTTTAAAATGTGGAAAGGTGATTGAGTTTGAAGACGAAGTAATCGAAAAACATCAGGAAGATATTGCACAGAAACACAATATGACGCTGACTCATCATAGCTTATATTTATATGGTGAGTGCAAAGAAGAGTGTCAGGAGTAAACCCAAAAACTGATAACTCAATACTCAAAGAAAGTTGCTTTTGGCAGCTTTCTTAGATTATTGTCAAGAAGTAGTTTTAAAACACCATCAATCAGCCTAGTTAAGCTTGGTCAGTGCGCTTTGCGGCAATTCAATATCTAACCATTCACCGGGAATATATCCACCAGTAGCTTGTAACGGTGACAACTCACCGCTCTTAGTTAGCCATACTACAACAGCATATTTGTCAGCCATGAAACTCGTCTTTGGCCAAGAAATTTTAGTATCATTAACAGAATACTCAAACTTCTCATGCTCAAGTACTACAAACTCCTCCACTAGTGTTTTTCGAGCATTTTCACCTCGTTTAATCTTTGTTATTAAGCCAAATCCTAGTAACGCCATATGAATGTCTAAAT